>JANMOL010000246.1:0-4098 GCA_031369245.1 Hyphomicrobium sp.
ATCGCCGCCATAGAGCGTATCAGAACCAGTGCCTCCATAGAGCTTGTCTTGAGACGAGCCGCCAGTCAGAGTGTCATTGCCCTGATGGCCCCGCATCATCGAAGAGAGATTGGTGACATTATCAACGGTATCGTTACCTGATCGAACCTAAGCAGATCGACGAGGCAAACAATGGCCGGCGCGCTGACCCCGCACTTTGCTAACGACGCAGGCTCCGAACGTGTTTTCATCGGCGTCAAAGAATTTAAATGCCTGGGTGCGCGTCCGCCCTTCGATCACCCGCACGTCTACCTCGACATGGGACAGGATGGGCAAATTTTGTGCCCCTATTGCTCGACACTTTACATCCACGATCCGCGGCTCGACGCCTCTGACAGCGATCCCAAAGGCAGTCTTGTCGCCGACGCTGCTTGATTTGATGGCTGGCCACTGTGAGCTGCAACCGTGGCGGCCAATCCGATGACGCAGGATTTTCCCATTGCCATCGCAGGCGGCGGCATCGGCGGACTGGCTGCCGCGCTGGCGCTGGCGCGGCGCGGCATGGCCTCGCATGTGTTCGAGCGGCGCAGCGCGGTTTGCGAGGACGGCGCCGGAATCCAGATTGGTCCGAATGGCACAAAAATTCTCAGCGCACTGGGAGTCGCCGCGCGATTGCGGCCCGCCGTTGCCGAACCCGAAGCGATCAGCGTGCGCGACGGGGCAACGGGTCGCGAACTGACACGCCTGCCGCTCGGACATTGGATCGCGCAACGCCATGGCGCGCCCTATTGGACAGCGCACCGGCAGGATCTGCATGCCGCATTGCTTGAGGCCGCCACGGCCGAGCCGCGCATCACGCTGACCAACGGCTGCGACATCACCGGCTATACAAACCACGACGACCGCATCACGGCCCAGCGCGCGAACGGGCCCGACGTCACGGCTCTAGCATTGATCGGTGCGGACGGCCTCTGGTCGCGTCTGCGAACTCTTCAAAAGGGCGGCATCGCACCGATCGCATCTGGCAAATCTGCCTATCGCTGCGTCGTCCCTGCCGGCGCCATGCCGCCGGACCTATCGGGGAAAGATATTCATATCTGGCTCAGTCCGGGGGCTCATGTCGTGCACTATCCGGTGCGAGCTGGCCGCGAAATCGCAGTTGTGGTGATTGCTGACGGACAAGCGCATTTCGACGGTTGGGCCAGCACGGTGCCAGCAGAAGCCGTCGCAGCGCAGGTGCGCTCGCTGGCGCCAGTACTACGCGATTTTCTTGGACACGGACAGCTGTGGCGGGCGTGGGCCCTGCAATCGCTTCCGCCGCTGCAAAATTGGACCGACGGCCGCATGACCCTGCTGGGCGATGCAGCCCATCCGGTGATGCCGTTTCTCGCGCAAGGCGCGGTGCTGGCACTCGAAGATGCCGTGGTGCTCGCCCAGCACCTTTCAGATCATGGCACATCTGTTGGCGAACACCTCGATGCCTTTGCGCGAGCGCGCCGGACGCGGGCCGCGCGTGTTGCCAGCGCCTCGATCCGCAACGGCCGCATCTATCATTTATCAGGACCGATGGCGTTGGCGCGCAACGCGGTTTTGAGAACCGCACCGCCCCAGCGGCTCATGGCCCATTATGATTGGCTCTACGGCTGGCACGTTTAGCCTGCTGAACGTGGGCCCGGCAAATCGCTGAACGGCTGCGCCAGGAACCCCGCAGCGTTATTCGGCATATTCTGCTGACCCCCCTCCATGCGAAGAGCCGCTCGGAGGGTGGTGTGAAATGGGCTCCTGACGCGGCCTCAGTATAGCCGATCCCGAGACCGCAACCAACGCCGGGTCGAACGGCGTCAGACGCTACCCGTACAGCTCGGAAAACGCTCCTGCCCGTTGTTCGACAGGCAGGAGCCAAGGGCGTTAGTCCGCCAAGGCAAAGGCAAGGGCTGCGCTTTGGCGATCTGACAGGCTGGCATACGACCGGAACTGTTCTTGGAACATCGGCGGCGAGAGTTCCGCGCGCTGCCTCGGTAAAGGCTGGATTTCGCCGGTCATGGTTTGGATCCGAATGTCCTGGGTGACGGCCTCGCCGTTCGACAAGATGGCCGTGATGCGCAAATCGAGAACCTCCGCATCGGCGGCGCGACGGCCCTGGAGCATATCGACCGACGTCCGTTGCAGCCAATCCGGTATTGGCCGACCGTCCAGACGCGTGATGCGGTAGTCAACCACGCGGCTGTTGTGAACCATGCCCGACTGTTCGAATGTCAGGGTCAGAACGCCATTGGTCACGATTGAATCAACAAGCACGTCAGGGCCTGACGGCGCTCGCGGCTCCAATTGGGTCGCACTGAAGCGGAGCGAGAAGCCGCCGAGCGTTCCAAGTCCCAACGAACCCAGATCCGGCGAGCGCAGCATCTCACCGGCTTGCCACAGCCCGTTGATGTGAGCCGATTCTGCCAGCACGATTCCATCACTCGTCAGGAACGACGGCTCGCCTCCGAGCGAACCCGACTGATCCGTCGTCCATAGACTGCCGGGCGCATCAAGTGCGTTGATCACACCCATGACACTGGCATTGTCGCCGATGGCGTTGGCCATGCTGAGCCCGGCGAAACCGCCGACGCCAAAGAGATTGTAGGACGAGTTTGCAGCCGCAATAACAGCCCCATCGACGGACAGCGGTTCATGCGGCGACGGCCGAGCTGGCGGTAGCGGCTGCAGCAGCGGCTGCGACAGGCCGATCACGACAGGCCGAACGGAAACCGTGGCGGTTGCCAGCGACGTGCCACCCTCACCGTCCGAAATCTCGTAGGTGATCAGCGCCGTTCCAGCAAAGCCAGGTGCTGGTGTGAAGCTCAGCGAGCCATCGCCGTTGATCGTCACCGTGCCGTTCGGCGACGATGCTGCAATAACGCGCAAGGGGTCGCCATCGGGGTCCGTATCGTTGCTGATCACGGGGACCGTGACCGTGCGGTTTTCGTCTGTCACAAACGGCCCATCGTTGACGGCAACCGGCGGCGGGTTGGCAACGGTGTACGTGATCGTGGTGGTTGCCGTTAAGCCGCCCGGATCGCGTGCGGTGACAATGACGGTGTACAAGCCTGCCGGATTGCCCGGTGTTGCGCCTTGCGACGCGCTGCGGCTCAAGGTGCCGGTGATGACACCGGTGTTGCGATCAATCGACAATCCCGGCGGCAGGCCGGTTGCGGAAAACGTCAGCGGCTTGCCTTCGGGATCGCGAATGTAGCTCGCCACGTTGACTGGTGCTGGCGAGCGGCTGTCGGCGGTTTTCACATCGGGGATGATGTTGAGCGGATCGGTCGCGAGAATCGGGTTCGCTGGCGTTCCCGGGTTGCGCGGATCGATCACAACAGGCGCGTCGTTGAGCCCTGTGACCGTCAGGACAAGTGTTGCTGTCGCCGTGCCGCCATTGCCATCCGAGATCGTGTAGGAAATCGTCTCGGTCGCAGTGTCGCCCGTATCGAGGCCGTTGTAGGCCGTGCCGGGGATGAAGGTGTAGGCGCCGTCGCTGTGCAAGGTCAGCAGACCACCGCCGGTCACCGTGAACGGCGTGCCGAGCACGATGGGGCGGCCGCTCTGGCTGGCAAGCGTAACCGTTACCGGATCGCTATCGGGCGCGGTATCGTGGTCATCGGTACCCTGGCCGGTTAGGACATTGCCGGTTGTGAATGCTGCATCTTCCGTGACGGTCGCGATGTCATTCACGGCCACCGGCGGAAGGTTGTTGAAGGTGAACGTGACGGTCGTTGTGGTCGTTGCACCGTCAGTATCGGTCGCTGTGACGGGCACAATGTAGTTGCCGGCGGGTTGCCCAGGGGTTGAACCCTGCGAGGCGTTGTTGCCCGGTGTGCCAGAGAATGTACCGCTGGCTGGATCGAACGTGATGCCCGGCGGCAAGGCTGTTGGGTCAATCGAAAACATCAACGGACCTGTCTGATCGGCATCACCGAAGGCGCTGCCAACGGTAACCGGCGTGATGGTGGTGCCATCTTGACCGATGACCGGTGTGATCGCTGGGACAGATGCCAGCGGTCCCGGTGTGCCGATGTTGACGGTCACCGTCGCCGTCGTGGTCGCGCCGTTGGCATCGGTGGTGATGTACGTGAA
>JANMOL010000250.1:0-13019 GCA_031369245.1 Hyphomicrobium sp.
GGATGCAGCGTCGTCTGCGGCTGGCCATACGTCGATCAACAAGAATGGCATGTCCAGCAACAGCCCGCTCGATTTGCCACCCGCCTCCGTCGGCCCGTTGTCACTTCGCCTAGCGGCGGCCAACGGCGATCCGTCGGCCGAGTTTGAGGTTGGTGCGCGCCTGGCTGAAGGCAAAGGCACGGATCAAAGCTTCAAGGATGCCGCCAAATGGTATCAGCGTTCGGCCTCAAAAGGCTTCGCGCAAGCTGAATACCGTCTTGGAACATTGTACGAGCGCGGGCTTGGCATGAAGGCCGATCCGGCCCGGGCCGAGAGCTGGTACAAGCGGGCGGCTGAGCAGGGCAACATCAAGGCGATGCACAACCTCGCGGTGATGAGCGCCAATCAAAGCAAGGGCTCGCCTGACTACACGGTTGCCGCGCAGTGGTTCAGCGAAGCCGCCGAACGCGGTCTGTCCGACAGCCAGTTCAATCTGGCCGTCCTTCATGAAAATGGCCTGGGCGTGCCGCAAGACTTGAAACAGGCCTATAAGTGGCTGGCGATTTCGGCACGCGGCGGCGATAAGGAAGCCATCCGCCGGCGCGACATCCTCAAGGGCAAGCTGACGGCTGATGACGTCGTGGCCGCAGAAGAGCTCGTTAAAAACTGGAAGGCCAAGGCCGCCGACCAGCAGGCCAACGATGCGCGCAGTGCGGGCGAAGCCTGGAAGAAGAACCCAGCGAACGGCATCAACGGTTAAGGCCAGCGGACGTCACACTAGAACAGGTCAACTGTCACGTTTTCGCCGCTTGTGATGAGGCGCGACTTGGTGTCGGATAGAAGGCATCCGGAGAGCCTAGCCCGTCTCTGCCGGACGCGAAGACACAGCGGATAGCGTGATGCACCTCTACCTGCCGATCGCAGAAATGTCAGTGAATGTGCTGGTGTTTCTCGGTCTTGGCGCCGCGATCGGATTTCTCTCGGGACTGTTTGGCGTTGGCGGCGGATTTCTGCTGACACCGCTGCTGATTTTTCTCGGCATCCCGCCAGCCGTCGCCGTGGGCACCGGAGCCGCCCACATCGTGGCGTCGTCCGTGTCGGGGGCCGTGACCCAATACCGCCGCAATAACATCGACTTCAAAATGGGCCTAGTCATGCTTTCGGGCGGGCTTGCGGGCACGGCCATCGGCGTTGAGACGGTGCGGCTGCTGCGGCGCGCTGGATATTTCGAACTTGTCGTGTCGTTGAGCTACGTGACGTTTCTTGGCGTCATCGGCGCCTTGATGATGATCGAAAGTATCAACGCCTGGCGGCGCGCCAAGACTGGTGTGGCTTCTGGTGCGCGCAAATCCGGGCAGCATAGCTGGCTCGATGGCCTGCCGTTCAAAGTGCGCTTCAACCGCTCGAAGCTTTACATCAGCGTGATCCCACCGGCTGTCATCGGTATGTTCGTTGGGTTCATGGCGGCGATCATGGGCATCGGCGGCGGCTTTGTTATCATTCCGGCCATGATCTACTTATTGCGCATGTCGACATCAGTCGTCGTTGGCACGTCGCTATTCCAAATTGTATTTGTTGCCGCCTTCGCGACGCTGCTGCACGCGGTGCAGAACAAGAGTGTTGATCTCGTGCTGGCCGCCTTGTTGATCTCGGGGGGAGTGTTTGGCGCGCAATTTGGGGCATCGTCAGGCGAGCGGCTCAAAGGGGAGCAACTGCGCATCCTGCTGGCGGGTCTGGTGCTGATCGTGGCCGTCCGGATTGCCTATGATCTTGTTGCAACGCCGGGCGAACTGTTCTCGTTTGGCGGATTGGCGGGAGCGCGCTGATGGCTCTGGTGCGCGTATCTCTGGTGCGCATGGCGCTGGCCTTTATGCTGCTTCTTGTGACGTCGCCGGGGTACGCTGCGGCTGGTGATCCTGCACAGGAAAGCGTTGAGGCCGATGTCTCGACCCGTAGCGTTGCCATCACGTCGGGTTTCACAGGCACCGAAATTATTGTGTTCGGAACCGTCGAAAATAGCCGGCAGCCGAGTGCCGAGGCCGGCACCTACGATGTCGTTGTTGTTGTCGAGGGCACGCCCGCGCCGGTCGTCATTCGCAGGAAAGCCAACGTTGCTGGGCTGTGGATCAACACCAAGACGATCCGGTTTGCGTCGTTTCCGAGCTACTACGCGATCGCGTCGACGCGGCCGATTGATGAGATTGCCGAGCATTCTGTGCTCGACAGCAACGAGATCGGTTTTGGTCATGTGCGGATGGTGCCAGCCGGGCGGGCGCGGACGACGCCGACGGATGTGCAAGACGTCGCCGCTTTTCGCGAGGCCGTGATCCGCCTCAAGCAGCGTGACCGGCTTTATGTGACGGCCGACTACGGCGTGACGTTCATCGGCCGCAGCCTGTTTCGTTCGACCATTTCGTTGCCGCCCAACGTGCCGGTCGGGCCGCTTGTCGCGCGCGTCTATCTGCTGAAAGACGGCAAGATGCTGGGCCAATACAAGAGCCAGGTGACGCTTGAGCGAACGGGACTTGAACGCTTTCTGTTTGATCGCGCTTATCGGTCGCCGCTGCTATATGGGCTGGCAACGATCCTGATGGCGGCTTCAGCGGGGCTTGCGGCCGCCTACATCTTCCGTCGTGCGACCCATTGACGGCTTTAGTCTTCGCGCAAAAGCCGCGGCGCGATCGGATACAGGCCTTCCTGCCCGAGCATCCACACCGCCATTCCGTCGTTGCCGAAAACCGGATCGAAGGCGGTATCGAGGATGTTGAGTCCGCCGGTGAAGGCGCCGAATGCCGGCATGACGAGCCGCAAGCCGTTGCCGACGAAGCATGGCCGTCTGAGCGCGGTGCCATGCATGACGAGGCGGGCGGCTGGATGCAGGTGGCCGGCGATTTCGTGCGTTACGGCACCAAGGCTCGGTTCATGGCGCAGGGTAATGCCTTCGACGGTCAAGGCTGCTAACACGTGGCCGGCCAGCGACGGCGCAATTTTCGGGTCATGATTGCCCGTGATCCAGATCCAGTCGCGGTCTTCCTGCAAGATATGCAGAGTTTGCAGATCCGTGGCGTCCATCCGTTCGCATGCCGCCGCATCATGAAAGCTGTCGCCCAAAGAAATGATCGTCTCAGGGTTGTAGGTATCGAGGACGACAGCCAGCCTGCGGAGGGTTTCGCGGGTGTCATAGGGTGGCAGCATTTGGCCACGCGCTGCAAATGAAGACCCCTTTTCAAAATGCAGATCTGAGACGATCAGGACTTTTTCGGCTGGCCAGAACAACGCGCCAGACATGTGGGCGCGAAACGCCTTGCCGCAAATTGAAATGGGCTGCTCGGTGAAATCGTCCAGACCTAAACGTTCCGGTTTCATCGATGCCATGGTCAGGCGTCTCCCATCGCCTCTTTGATCAAAACTTCGGCCGCATCGCGCAGCAGTGCGTCGTGCGCTTGGCCGTAAACCTGTTCCTTGCCAATCTCGAGCAGGATCGGCACGCTCAAGGGCGAAACGCGCGCTAACGCTTGATGCCTGATTCGGCCCTTGATGCGGGTTAGAAACTCACCCAGGCGCGCGATGTCGAGCAGGCCTGTTGCGGCATCGGCCCAGGCGGCCTCCAACAGCAGGTGGCCGGGATCGTGGCGGCGCAGCACGTTATAGATCAGGTCGGTCGACATGGTCACTTGGCGGCCGGATTTTTGTTTGCCGGGATGCCGCCGCTCGATCAAACCGGAGACGACGGCTGCCAAGCGAAACGTGCGCTTCATCAAGCTGCTTTCGGCAAGCCAGGCGTCGAGATCATCGCCCAGCATGTCCTCCTCGAACAGCGATGCGAGCGCGATGCGGCGCTTGGCGATCATGGCCGAGAGATCACCACGGCCCCATATCGCGAGCGCGTAGTCGTTGGCGACAAAGCCCAGCGGCTCGGCTCCCGCCCGGTCGAGCCGGCGCGTCAACAGCATACCCAGCGTTTGATGGGCGAGGCGCCCTTCAAAAGGGTATGCGACTAAATAGTGGCGGCCGCCGCGCGGGAAAGTTTCGATCAGCACGTCGTTGACGCCGGGCAATTCCGAGCGGATCTGCTGCAATTCTAGCCATTCGCCGACTTCTGTTGGCAAGTCACGCCATTGGCGGCTATCGGCCAGCATGGCGCGAACGCGCTGGGCGAGATGCGTTGACATCGGAAAGCGTCCGCCGCCGTAGCTCGGGATCATCGGATCCTGTGCTGTTGCGCGGGAGACGTAGACTTCGGTGTCGCGCAGGCCTTCAAAGCGCAAAACTTCGCCTGCAAAGACGAATGTTGCGCGCGGCGGCAGCTGCTCGACAAAGTATTCGTCGATGTCGCCGAGCACGCGGCCGCCTTGCAGGCTGCTGGCGCTGCCGCGGCCTTTGCCCGAGACGAGCCGGACTTTCAGCATCGGGGTATCGACGATGGTGCCGATATTGAGGCGGTACTGCTGGACGATCTTGGGGTTTGCAACGCGCAGCGTGCCGTCGCCGGCTAGCTTGAGCTTGGCGAAGCGGTCATAGGCCCGCAGCGCATATCCGCCGGTTGCGGCGAAATCGATGACGCGATCGAACTGCAGGCGTGTGAGCCCGCAATAGGGCAGCGCTGAGCGGACTTCGGCATACAGCGCATCGGGGTGAAACGGCGA
The DNA here is from genome assembly GCA_031369245.1 of Hyphomicrobium sp. Taxonomy (GTDB): domain Bacteria; phylum Pseudomonadota; class Alphaproteobacteria; order Rhizobiales; family Hyphomicrobiaceae; genus Hyphomicrobium_B. Next base: position 4,626 of record JANMOL010000250.1, read on the forward strand.
ATGGCAGGCCATGCCGAGGGTATGCTGTGCCAGGACGTCGATCGCGCCGGTGCGTGAGAGTGTTGCGTCCTGTGCGCCGGCTTCGGCCGCCTGAAGTGCTGCGCGGCATTCAAGAACCTCGAACCGGTTGCCCGGCACGAGCAGGGCGCGCGATGGCTCATCGAGCCGGTGATTGGCCCGGCCGATGCGCTGCAGCAAGCGGCTCGCGCCTTTCGGTGCGCCGATATGAATGACGAGGTCGATGTCGCCCCAGTCGATGCCGAGATCGAGCGTCGATGTCGCGACGACCGCGCGCAACGCGCCGGCCGCCATCGCGGCTTCAACCTTTTTGCGTTGCGCGATATCGAGTGAACCGTGATGCAGCGCGATCGGCAGATTATCTTCATTGCCGCGCCACAGCTCTTGGAAGACATATTCGGCCTGCATACGCGTATTGACGAAGATCAGCGCCAAGCGGTTGGCGCGGATCGCATCATAGACTTCGCGCATCGCGTAGCGCGCGGTATGCCCCGACCACGGCACTCCGGTCCCGGTTTCGAGGATTTTTATGTCTGGTTTCGCGCCACCCGAGACGGTGATCAGATCAGCGAGCAGGGTCTGATGATCGGGATCGTCTTGGCTGACCAGAAAGCCCCGCAATTCGCTTGGCCGTGCGACGGTTGCTGAAAGTCCAACCGACATCACAGCCGGTGCCAAGAGCCGCAGGCGCGCCAATCCAAGGGCCAGCAAATCGCCGCGCTTGGAGGCTGCAAGCGCATGCAGTTCGTCAAGAATGATCGTATCGAGATCGGCGAACATGTAGGCGGCGTCTGGATGGCTGAGCAGCAGGGCGACCTGTTCAGGAGTCGTCAGGAGAATTTGCGGGGGGTGCGTGCGCTGCCGCTGCCGCCTTGCGGCGCTGGTATCGCCGGTGCGGGTCTCGGTTGTGATCTTCAGCCCCATGTCAGAGATCGGCGCAATCAGGTTGCGCGCTACGTCAGACGCCAGCGCCTTCAGCGGCGAAATGTAAAGGGTTCGCAGGCCCGCGCCGGTCTTCGGCCGCTTACCCGGCGATAGCGCGACGAGGCTTGGCAGAAAGCCAGCCAGCGTTTTGCCAGCACCCGTTGGCGCGATCAGAAGCGATGAGCGCCGGGCGCGGGCCGCGTCGAGCATGGCAAGCTGGTGTGGCCGCGGCTGCCAGCCCTTTTTCTTGAACCAATCGGCGAAAACCCCGGGCAGGAGCGGTGCGTCCTCGTTGACGGCGGCGTCCTGCGGGTTTGCGGTTCTGCGGCGCGCTGCTGACATGCTAGGTGGTACGCTCCTCGCACTCCATTGGCTCGCTTCCCGGCCAGAGGCTGTGGTAAGCGATCGCTCGGGTCAGCGCAAACAACGCGGCCGGGCTGAGCCGGGCAGCGATTTTAGCTTCGGGTAACGCAGGAGACGGGTGAATGAACGTTCGCGACTTTCTTGGCGGGCACCCGCTGACCGTTCTTCTGCGCCTCGCCATCATTTCGATTTTTGTTGGCGTCTTGTTGTCGTTTTTTGGCATTACGCCGCGCAACTTTTTTGAGGCGGTCGATCACTTCGCCCGCGCCGTGTATGACGTGGGGTTTGGGGCTTTTTTTTGGCTGCTCGGCTATCTCGTGCTGGGGGCTTTGTTGGTGATCCCCGTCGGGCTGGTAATCGGGTTCCTGGGGGCGCGCCCGCGCGACGGCGCGTGATTAAGCGGCAGCTCAATTTTAGGCTAGCGGGCGGCGGGCCCATTCTTGAGCGTTACGGCCTGTGAGAGTTGCTAACGTACCGGCGCGGCGTGCTTCCGCTGCGAGGTGCGCTTTGATGCGGCCGATCAGTCCGGGTCCTTGATAGATCAGTCCGGTATAGAGCTGCAGGAGTGTGGCTCCCGCTTCGATCTTGGCGAGCGCTGTCTCGGTGCTGTCGATCCCGCCAATGCCGATGAGCGGGATTTTGCCCTGGGTCTCGATGTAGACGCGCGCCAGCATGGCGGTTGCGCGATTGAATAGCGGCCGCCCGGATAAGCCACCCGCTTCCCCCGCGCGGGCATCCCGCAAACCGGTTCGTGCCAGCGTCGTGTTCGAGACGGCGATGCCGTCGACACGATGGGCTTGCAGCCGCGCGCAGACCGGCGCGATGTCGTCTTCGGCAATATCGGGGGCTATTTTGACGATGACAGGGCGGCGTGGGGCGCCAGCTGCCAACAGCCGCTGCCGCGCGTCCATAACCTGCGTTAAGAGTTCATCGAGCGCGGCGGGCGCTTGCAAGTCGCGCAGACCTGGGGTGTTGGGCGATGAAATATTGACCGTGAAATAGCTCGCAACACCATTGAATGCTTCAAGCCCTTGCACGTAGTCGCCGGTGCGGTTGGCGCTGTCCTTGTTGGCGCCGATATTCACTCCAACGACCCCGCCTCGGGTTTTCCGCGCCGCAAGCCGGGCGAGTGCTGCTGCGTGGCCGCCATTGTTAAAGCCGAGCCGGTTGATCAGACCATCGTCTGAGACCAGCCGGTAGACGCGGGGCTTGGGGTTGCCGGCTTGCGGCTGCGGGGTGACGGTGCCGATTTCGGCAAATCCGCAGCCCAAGCCGAGGATGGCATCGGGCACGCGCGCGTCCTTGTCGTATCCGGCCGCGATCCCGACAGGGTTGGGGATCTCCAATCCAAAAACGCGCTGAGCGAGGATCGGATCGCTGGCGCCAAATGCACGCGGATAGAGGCCGGCCTCGAGCGCCTTGAGCGTCGCCTCGTGGGCGTCCTCCGGCTCGAGCGCAAACAGGGCTGGCCGTGCAAGGTGATACAGTCCCGTCAACATTCCAGCCAGGCCTCATTCCAAAGCCGCGCGCCGTTCACAGGCTCGGGCAATGGCCTGTGCCATAGCGCCAGGGCGGTTTGCAATGAGCCATAAAGGTGCGGAAAGAGTTCGCCGTCGCGGGAGGCCTCCCAATGCAAAGCCGAACCGAGCGCTTTGGCGTTGTAGGCAACCAGCAACAGGTCCGTCTGGTCCTTGAAATGCTTTGCTAATGTTTCGCGCACCTGGGCCCCGGCCGAGAGATGGATGAAGCCATCACGCCGGTCATGGTCAGAGCCGGTGAAGGTTCCCGATCGTGTGGCGTCTGCCCACAGGATCGCGGGCACAATTTTATAGACATGCGTTTCCTGGGTAGCTGCCGCGTCAATAGGCATCGCCAAAACCTCCAACAGGCTCGCGCAGATTGTCTTCAGCGGTGCGCTTAAATCCAGACACGCACTGGCGTTGAAAAAATCCGTTCTACTCAAGAAACATTTATTCATTCACGCGGACTAATCGCCGCGTGTTAATCTCGCAAGATGCCGTAATTCTTGCGCAAGCGTTTTGCAGCCGTCCGGGCGCTTAAGTTTGGTATTGTTTGTCGTGCAACCAACCGCATCACTGACCATTTTGGAACTGTTGTCAGGCCCATTGCTGTTCAATGTGCCTGTCTACCAGCGGCCGTTCTCATGGGGCCGCGATCAGGCAGAACAGTTGCTGGATGATTTGCTGGAGGCGGCTGGGCTCGGCCTGTCGTCTGATCCAGAGCCTGATTATTTTCTTGGCACTGTCCTTTTGATGGATACGCAGGGCGCGGTCACCGAGCGGATCCATATGAAGATGCCGGTCCGCGAGTTCGACGTCGTCGACGGCCAGCAGCGGCTAGTAACGCTGTTGACGATGGCCTCGGTGCTGCGCGACCTTGAGGGCAACAAAGCCAAGCCGGTCGGCAAGCGCGTGCAAGCCATCAACGTTGCGCAATTGGGTACTCGGTTTTTTCGCACCGAACGCTATCGTCTGCATGTTGCGAGCCAGGAACGCACCTTCTTCGAGGAGCATGTGCTGCGGGCTGGCAGTACGCTGCTGAAGCCCGCAACCGACAAATTGGCGATGCCCGAAGCCGCGATCTTGGCTGTGCGGGACTATCTGGTTACCGCGCTCAAGGACTATTCTGACGAGGCCCGGGCCGTGCTGTTCGACTATGTGACGCGCCGATGCCATGCGGTGGTGATCATCAGCCACGATATTGACCGCGCCCACCGGATGTTTGTGGTGCTCAACGAGCGCGGTAAAAAATTGCAGCGCAACGATATTCTCAAGGCCGATCTACTCAGCCGGATGACCGAAGCTGATTCGCGCTGGGCGGTGACCAAGTGGGACGAGGTCAGTGCGCGCCTTGGCGAAGATTTCGAGAGCCTGTTTGCCCACATTCGCGTCATTTATGGCTATTCGCGGCCGCAAATCGTCTCGGGTATCCGGGCCGTCGTGCGGGAGTCGGGAGGCGCTGAGCCGTTCTTTAAGGATGCCTTTTTGCCGCTCGCGAGGGCCTATGAACTCGTTCGGACAAACGGCGAGGGCGTGCTGCCGCTCGAAATGACGCGCCTCCTCGTCTATCTGAACCGGCTGCCGGATGGTGACTGGGCGCCAGCGGCCATGGTCGCGCTCAAAGACTGGGAGGCGGATCCGCCGCGGGCTGCCCAACTTCTCACCGAGATTGACCGGCTCGCCCACCTCATGCGGCTGCTTTGTATCGGAACGACCAAGCGTGTCCGGCGGTTTGCAGAGCTGACGGCTGCAATCCGCACGCGTGAAGCGGTCGGTGCAGGCCATCCCGTGGTTCAGCTGACGCGCGAGGAGCTGCGCAATCTGGCGTTCCACCTCAAGGATCTGCACAAGCGCAATCCCAAGGCGTGCAAGCTATTGCTGCTGCGATTGAGCGATGAAATTGGCGGATCGCTCAATCCGGTCAGTCCAGAACACTATACGATTGAGCATGTCCTGCCGCAGCGGCCATCGGCGACGAGCGAATGGCGCCGGTGGTTTCCAACCGCTGAAGAGCGCGGCCAGTGTGTCGATAGCCTCGGCAATCTTGTGCTGATTTCTCAAAAGCAGAACGACAAGGCTCGCAACGCGTCGCTCGATGCCAAGAAGGTGATCTATGCGTCGGACAAGGACAGCGTCCCGATCCTGCCGATCACGCTCGCGGTGATCGAATGCGCTGAGTGGCGCCGGCAAGAGATCGAGACGCGCGAGGAGCAGCTGTTCACAATCATTGAAAAGATTTGGCGCGTAGACCTCGTGGGATCGAAGCTGCAAAATCGCGCAGCGCCCGTGCCAGCCGATAGTCCCCAGGTGGCGCAGCGGCTAAGGTCCATGCCGCATTAGCGGCGTCACGCGCTGACGGCTGCGGCGGCCCGCTTAGCACTCATCGCGGGCGCTTGTTCAGGATTTGACGAGCGCACCTGTCAGCGCTTTGGCAATCAGCGCGCGTGTATCTGGGATGCCGTACAGCGCGATAAATGTGCCAAGCCGCGGTCCGCGCTGCTGGCCGAGCAGAACCTCGTAGACGGCTTGGAACCATTCAAGTTTAACGCCGGGCCCACCGCTTGGGCTCTTTTTAGTGTGGTCTTGATAGCGTTCAACGGCACGGGCGACATCCAGCAGCGCGTTTTGGATGGCATCAGCGCCAGCGTCTGCCGGCAAGGCTGCGAGCGTGGTATCAAGCGCACGCAACGCATCGCTTTCGACCTCATCGGGCGCGCGATATTTTTTGGCCGGGCGGACAAAATCGTTGAAATAGCGGATGGCGTAGTTGGACAGCTTGTCGAGGATGGGATTGGCCTCAGGCGTGGCGCCCGGGCTGTAGCGGCGCACGAAGGCCCACAGCACGTCCTTGTTATCGGCGTTGGAGACTGAGACGAGATTGAGCAGCAACCCGAATGTGATCGGCAATTCGGGCTTCGGCGGCGATCCGGCGTGGATGTGCCAGACCGGGTTATCGAGCTTCTGCTTGGCGTCCTGGGATGGAAACGCCGTCAAAAACTGCAGATATTCGTCGACGGCGCGCGGGATCACATCGAAGAACAACTTTTTCGCGGTTCTTGGCTTTTGGAACATGTAGAGCGACAGGCTTTCCGGCGAGGCGTAGGTCAGCCAATCGTCGATCGTGAGGCCGTTGCCTTTTGACTTCGAAATCTTTTGGCCGAGTTCGTCGAGGAACAATTCGTAGACGTAGTGGTGCGGCGCATGCCCGCCAAGGATTTCGCAGATGCGATCGTAGACGACGGCGTTTGTCTGATGATCTTTGCCAAACATTTCGAAATCAACGCCCAGGGCCGCCCATCGCATGCCAAAATCGGGCTTCCACTGCAGCTTTACGTGACCGCCGGTGACCGGCAGGGTGACGTCCGTGCCATCCTCATCGGCAAAGGTGATCGTGCCGGCTTTGGCGTCGACGTTTTTCATCGGAACGTAGAGGATGCGGCCTGATGTTGGAGAGATCGGCAGGAACGGGCTGTAGGTTGCCTGCCGTTCTGCCCCGAGCGTCGGCAGCATGACATCCATAATGGCGCCATAGAGCTCGGCAGCCCTGAGCAGCACCTCGTCGAACTGACCGGCCTTGTAAACGTCGGTGGCGCTGGCGAATTCATAGTCGAAGCCGAACGTGTCGAGGAAGCGGCGCAGCATCGCGTTGTTGTGGTGGCCAAAGCTCGGGTAATCGCCACCATAGGGATTGGGCACCACGGTCAGCGGCTTGTGCAGATGCGGCTCAAGGAAGGATTTATCCGGCACGTTGTCGGGAATTTTGCGCATGCCGTCCATGTCGTCTGAAAAGCAGATCAGCCGCGTTTTGCGGCGGCCTTCGGTCAGGGTCTCAAAAGCGTGTCTGACCATGCTGGTGCGGGCGACTTCACCGAACGTGCCGATGTGCGGCAGCCCGGACGGGCCGTAACCAGTTTCAAAAATCACGGTTTTGTCTTTGCCGCCGGGGATGCGCTCGAGGCGCTGAATAAGGCGGCGCGCTTCTTCAAAGGGCCAGGCCTTGGTCTCAGCGGTGGCGGCCAATAGGGCAGGATCGATGGCGTGGGGCATCACGGGATTACGAGCGCTTTGTGTTGCTATGGGTGGGATCAGACACCGTCCATTGGACGGCGTGCGCACCCTAGGTGTGGTGCTGTTCGCCGTCAACGCGAGCAGCCAAACCGGCAGCGAACGCCACAATGGCATCGGCCGCCGCGGTCAGATTGCCGGAGCGTGTGAAGCCCGAAGCGCCGCGCGGGCCAAAGTCGTGGTCGCCGTCGCCGATCCAATGCAATTGCACGGCTGGCGGCAGGCTGAGCGCCTCGAATTCCGTTTTGTTGCCGAATGGGTCGCGCTCGCCTTGGACGATCAAGGACGGGCATGTGTAGGTCATCAGGTGCCCGGCGCGGCGGTGATCGGGCTGTCCCGGCGGGTGCAACGGGAAGCCAAGGCAGACGAGGCCAGCAATTTGGCCGTCGCGATGGGCCTCCGATGCAATCAGGCTGGCGACGCGGCAGCCCAGCGACTTGCCGCCGATGAGCAGTTTTTGGCCTGCAGGCATGCGCGAGGAAACGGTATCGAGAAATGTTACGTACTCTTGTGCCAAGAGCTCGGCTTTTGGCGGCGGACGGCGTGGGCCACCCGAGCGGCGGGCGGCCATATAGCCAAATTCGAAACGGGTCACCGCGAACGCTTGGCCGGCGAGCAGATCCGACATCTGGTCCATGAACGAGGACGTTATCCCCGCCCCGGCGCCGTGTGCGAGAATGATGCGATAAGCGGCGCTGGGTGGTCCAGTGTCGAGACAAAAGGTCATTTGCGTCCTGCGGTGCGGGTCCTATGGGATCGGCCCGCCGTAGATGACGTAACAGGCCTTGACGATTGGAACGGAGACGGCACGATGACGCTTACGGGCGAAACGGGCCAGATGCTGATGCGATTCGCGGTATTTGTTGGTGTTTTCGCCATTCTGGCTGTTTTTGAGCGGCTGCGGCCACGGCGCGCGCTGTCACTGCCGCGCGCCCGCCGCTGGCTGACCAATCTGTCGATTGTTGGCATCGACAGCCTGATTGTGCGCGCGATGGCGTTATTGGCGGTGCCTTTAGCGGCGGTGGCAGCTGCCATTTTCGCGGAAAGCCACAGCGCCGGTTTGTTCAACTGGGTTGCGCTGCCAGCATGGCTCGAGACACTACTCGCAATTCTGGCGCTCGATTTGGCGATCTGGGCGCAGCACGTCGCATCGCATAAAATTCCACTGTTCTGGCGGCTGCATCAAATGCATCACGCCGATGTCGATATCGATGTCACGACGGCGCTGCGTTTTCATCCCGTCGAGATCGCGCTGTCGATGATTTGGAAAATCGTCTGCGTGATTGTGCTTGGCGCTTCGCCGTTGGCGGTGATCCTGTTTGAGGTTCTGATCAACGCCAGCGCGATGTTTTCACATGCCAACATCGCGCTGCCTTCGCCGATCGACCGCGGCCTCAGAACCGTCATCGTGACGCCGGACATGCATCACGTGCATCATTCGGTTCTGTTGCGCGAGCACGACAGCAACTTCGGCTTTAATCTATCGGTTTGGGACCGGCTCTTT
>JANMOL010000304.1:0-2207 GCA_031369245.1 Hyphomicrobium sp.
AGCTCGACCTGCAGCACGCCTTCGCGCGTGCGCGCCCGCGCGCCGAAAATTTCAAGAATCAAGCCGGTGCGATCGACGACCTTGGTGTTCCAGGTCTTCTCGAGATTGCGCTGCTGCACAGGCGTCACGATGTGATCGATGACCACAAGGCCGATGTTATCGTCAGCAATCTTCTGGCGCAGGTCCTCGACTTTGCCGGATCCGAGCAGCGTCGATGGCCGCGGCTCGGACAACGGCACAATCAGCGCGTCGATGATGTCGAGGTCGATGGCGTTGGCCAGGCCGACGGCCTCCGCCAGGCGATTTTCCGGGGTGTGGATCTGCGGGAACGGTTTGGTTTTTTCGCCAACCCGCACCTGCCGCTTCCAGACCGGCACCAGCACCAGCACGCGCGAGCGCGGCGCGCGCGTGTCCTCGGGCCCGCGCTTGCGGCGCGGAACCGCCGCATCCTGGCCGCCGTCTGTGTCGTCTTCGGGCGCACTCACCCGCTGACGCTCTCACCGTCTTGATCGTTCAGGTTCACAGGCCCGCCCGGCATGATGGTCGAGATCGCGTGTTTGTAGACAAGCTGCGAATGCCCGTCGCGCCGGAGCAGAACGCAAAAATTATCAAACCAGCTGACGATGCCTTGCAGCTTGACGCCGTTGACCAGAAAGATCGTCAGCGGCGTTTTGTTCTTGCGGACATAGTTGAGAAACGTGTCCTGGAGGTTCTGCTGTTTTTCTGCAGCCATTTTTTTATCTTTCAGCGTTTTGGTTCAACGTCTTGTTGGTGTATCGCCGCCCCGGCCCAGCGCAGCGGTTAGGCTGTGCTTGCAAGGTGATGACCACAGGCCGGTCTCTCGACCAGCGCTTCAAGGTAGAACTTTCTGCTCCGATTTAAAGGCCCCTCGACCGGCTCACCTGGCCCGAATACTGGCTTATTCTGCGTAAATTTCAGCAATATGATGGAATCTTGACCGAAGTCGGCGCGTTACGGGGCCGGGCTTGCCACAGCCGACCGGCCGGGCGTCGATCTGGACGACCGGCATGACGGTCTGCGTGGCGGCCGTAATGAAGGCCTCGGCCGCGCCATGGGCTTCAGCAACCGAGAAGCCGCGTTCCTCAATGTGCAAGCCTTCGAGCTTGGCAACATCGGCAACGGTCACGCGCGTGACGCCGCCAAGAATGCACGCATCAAGCTGGCGCGTGACGAGGACGCCCTTGGGGGTAACGATCCAGGCGTTGCTTGAAGCGCCTTCGGTGACCAATCCGTTGCTATCCACGAACCAGGCTTCGCGCGCGCCGTCGCGCTTGGCGGCGTTCTTGGCGAGGCAGGCCGGCAGCAACATCACGGTTTTGATGTCGCACCGGCCCCAGCGCAGATCGGGCATCGTTTTGATGGCGATCCCGACGTCGGCAAGGGCTGACATTTTGGCTCGCGATTGAGGACGCGCCAGCACCACCAGCGTCGGGGGTGTCTGCACATCGGGAAACGCGAAATCCCGCGGCCCCTGTCCGCGCGACACTTGAAGATAAACAAGCCCGTCGCGCACCCGGTTGCGGCGCACGGTTTGTGCGATGACCTGCATCAGCGCTGGCTGCGCCATCGGGGCTGCGATGTTGAGTTCCCCAAGCGAGCGCGCCAAGCGCGTCATGTGCCGGGTTGCATCAATGAGACGGCCGCCCAGAACCTCGATCACTTCATAGACGGAATCCGCGAATTGAAATCCGCGGTCCTCAGCATGGACCAAGGCATCCTTATACGGCCGGTAACTGCCGTTGACGTAGACAATGCGGCTCACGGGATGCGGTCCCGTTCAATGTTGCGTCCTGTGATCATACCGGGCGCAGCTCGCTGCTGCGCTGGTCAGACGAAACACCCAGCGCCCTGAGCTTGCGATGCAGCGCTGAACGCTCCATGCCAACGAACTCAGCGGTGCGCGAGATGTTGCCGCCGAACCTGTTGATTTGCGCCAGCAGATACTCGCGTTCGAAAATCTCGCGCGCTTCGCGCAGCGGCAGCGACATCAAGTGCTCGGCCCCGCCGTTGACGGGCAGCGGCACGTTCGAGCCGATTTCCTCGGGCAGCATGTCGGCGGTAATGATGGCGTTGGGATCGCCGCCCGCCAGGATCAGCAGGCGCTCGATGTTGTTGCGCAGCTCGCGCACGTTGCCCGGCCAGTCGTGGGCCTGCAACACGGCGACCGCATCCTCGCCGATCTTGCG
>JANMOL010000306.1:0-3970 GCA_031369245.1 Hyphomicrobium sp.
GCATCGAAGGCCCCGGCATCGACGCCGACACCGGCGAGCTGCGCGCGCACCCCATCACTGCGGCGCGGGGAATTGGAAACGAGGACGATCCGGCCACCACCGCGCCGGAAGGTCAGGCAGGCATCGACAGCCGCGCGGAATGGCCTGACGCCATCGTGCAGCACGCCCCAGATATCGACAAACCAAACATCGGCGGCGGGTGTCAGGCTGTGGACCGACTCGACGATCGAGATCTCACGCATCAGGTCCTCCGGTGCCAGCGGACGGGGCACCTCTGGCCTGAGCATCTATCGGGTCAAGCGAACACTGTCACCTGGGCACGAGCGGTTTTGTTTTTGTCGCATTTTTTCCAGCGAAGCGGTGCCCGCTTGCTGGAGAATGCGCGAGCGCGCTCTAGGCTGCCGCCGATTGCGCGCCGCCTGTTGACGGTTCGACCTTGACCGCGCGCAGACCGCCAAACAGCTGCCCTTGGCCGAGTAAAACGCCAAACCCGAAGATCCGCGCGCGCGTCGCTTCGTCGTCGATGGCCTCAACGACGAGCGAAAGGCCAGCGCCGGCGACGCGCTTGCAGATCTCGCCCGGCAAAATGAAGCGGTCTTGTGCTGGCAATCCGTTGAGGAAGGCATCGGCTTTGAGTTTGACGAAAGCGAAGCCGCTGCGCGCCAGCGCATCGAAGTCGATCGAAAGGTAATCAACCCCGGTCAGGGCAAAGCGGAAACCAAACGCATGCATGTCGTTCAAGGCCTGCCACGCCGGGCGGCTGAACTGCTCGATGTCGGCTTGCGTGAAGGTCAGCACCAGCTGCTGAGCGATGGCGTCGCGCTGCTCGTACAGCCGGGCAAACGTTTCGAGGAAACCGGCATGGGTCATCGACTGACCGGAGACCGCCGAAAGCAATGCGCCTGGCTTGCCGCGCTCCGCTAAGCGCTCGGCCAACGCCGAGGCTTTGGTCAAGCGCGCGGAATCGAACAGCGCCAAGAGATCGGCGCCCAACAGGCTGGTTTCTTGCGCGGGATCGTCGAGATACGTGCCCGATGGGTCTTTCAACCGCACCGTCACTTCATATTGGCTGATGCCGTTGGTCTGCAGCCCGACGATGGGCGACAGAAACACCTCCATGTTGCTGCGTTCGATCGCCTGCGAGATCGCAGCAATGCGCGGATCGACGGCGGGCGGGGCGGGCGGGATGTCGAACACCGGCAGCTCGAAGTGCGGCTCGGGCGCTGCGGCGGAGAAATCCCGGGCGCTCTCGCGCCCTGGAGCCGATACGGCGATGCGTTGCGCTGTTGCCGGGATAGCGAGTTCCATGGGCAGCGGCGGGGCGGCAAGTGGCGGGGCAGCGAGTGGCGAGGGCGCGCGCATGCTTTCGGCCGCCTGCTTCAGGGCGCCGATTGATTTTTCAAGCCCGAGCGGCAGCGAATTGGGCTGCGGGCCTGCCAGCGGACCGGCCAGCGTATTGGCTTGCGGAGCCGCCTGATGGTGGGCCTGCTGATGCGCCTGCTCCATCGAGAACGGCCTCGGTTTGACAGCCGCGCCCGCGTTCACTTCGTCGGCCATGGCTTTAATTTTGCGCTGGACCATCTCCAGGTCGGCTTCAATCGTCGTCACCGGCGGAAACGCTGCCGATGCGCCAGTCCCCGCTGGCGCGGTTCGCAAGCCGGCGGCTGGCTCGCGCGGCCGGAAAGCCCATTGATCGCGCATCGGATCGGAAGCGCTCAACGAGGTGCCGGGCCACAACGCGGCATCAACGGGGGCTGCGTGCGGCAGCTGATCATGGGCGGCCGCAGGTGCCTCATCAAGCGACGCCGGATTTACAGGGCTGCCGCGCAGCTCTGCCGGCGCGGCTGGCATGGCCGTGCGTGCCGCGGCGCGGGGCGTTTCCCAGCGCGCAAATGGCTCGATCGCCAACGGCGCGCTGATGGGAGACTGCGTGTAACCAGGACCGGGTGCGGTGTTGGGCGCGGAGTTGGGCGCGGTGACAGGCGGCGCCGGTACGGCAAAATTTTCTGTTGAGCCATTTTCTTTGGTGATGGGCTTCGCTGGTGCTTTCTTCGGCACAGGCTTGCGCTGCGGATCAGCGTCGCGAGCAAGGGGACGCCCACCGGAATCGGTTTGCGGCATTGAACCCGGGATGGCACTGCCCGAACTCAAACGCGCGATCTCGGCCTGCAGCCGCGCGACTTCGCTCGATTTTTGGACCTGGACGTGCAGCGCCATGAACGCACACCACGCCGCGCCACCCGCAAGGATCGAAGCCGCGAGCGACACGTCGAACATCGTATACAGCGATGCGGCCAGTGCGGCCGTTACTAGTCCCATGCTGAGCAGAACGAGCCGATTGCGCGAACGGCTCGCCATGCTGCTGTTCTGGCTGCCGTTCTGGCTGCCGTTCTGGCTGCCGTGTTGGCTGCCATATTGACTGAGCGGGCCGCCGGCTTTGGAGCCGGCCTGTGGGAGCTCTGCGGCCGGGGAGCCCATTGCCAGATTGGGCGCCGGGGTGATGGCCGGGTTGGTCGCTGAAATTGGCGTCATCTTTGAACCACTGCCCTTTTGGATCGATTCGAGTTGCTTCAGCTTCGAGCGTGGCAACAGGCAACGCAATGCAACGGGCCGGTCTGTCACCATGATTCACGGGTTCAGCTGCCGCATTGACGACGTTTCCGGCGGCCCGTCAGCGCCCCGGCCACACTTGCCATCGCAGGCGCCAAAACGGAACTTTTTCGGCGAATGACCGAGCCGCCACACTGTGGCGCGTCACGGGCCCGCGCAGCGCCCTGATTATCAGCGCAAAACCGCATAATCCCGGCAATGCTGCGTTGGCAACCGCGCCCACCATCTTTCCGCGGGACTGCCGCAATGACGCCGCGGCAGCGCCAGCACGGCACCCGAATCGAGCTGCTGTTTATGTCTCGTTAGCCGAATCGGCGTGGTATCGTGCTGCCGGGCTCATCCACAAGAAACCGGCGCAGCGGCGTTAAGTTGGTAGGGGGAAGCAGCCTGATGTACATGGGTGTAATTGGTACCAATCCCGGCGGCGACATCCTTCGCGAATTGCGGGGCGCGCGCGTTCTCATCACCGGATTGACCGCGGATGCCGGCGTTGATCTCGCCCGTGCGTTTGCCGAATTGGGCGCGCGGCTGGTGGTCCACACCACCGACCTGTCGCAGGAAATTACCGCACTCGTCGCCGTGCTCTCGCAAAGTGCCAGCGAAATCAAGTTGTATACGGATGCGATGACATCAGCCGACGATTCGGTCCGCTTTGCGCAAACCGCCGCACAAGCCTTCGGCGGCTTGGATGCCGTCATCAATATCGCAAGCCTCACATCGGACGACATGGCCGGTGTCACGAGCGAGCGTCAGGTCGAAGATCTGGTCAGCGCCAAACTCTCCCCGCTCGCTCACCTGACGCGCGTCGCCGCCAATAGAATGCGCGTTGTTCTGAGCGAGGGCATGATCCTCAACATCCTGACCATGCCGCAGCCTGAAACGCGTGCCGAACAGGCCATCGCCACGGTTTTGCGCGGCACGCTTGCCGCCATGACGAGCGGGGAAGCCCGCGCCTGGGCCGATCAAGCCGTCCGCATCAATGCCATCGGCCCGCGCATTTTCGCCGACCCGGCTCAGCCGGCAGGCGCCTGCCTGACGAACGAGCCGGATATCGCAGCGCTGGCCATTTTCTTGGCCTCGCGGCGCGGAAAAAATCTTTCTGGCCACGTTTTTGATTCAGAAGGCGCCGCCCGCCGCAACTGCTAGGTTTTTCAGCTCGCGTTGTGAGGGTTCACCGGGTGCGCGGACGCGGGCCTGCGGGCGCAGATCACGGCTATGAAACATCCGGCTACAGAAAATTTACCAAGTCGCGATAACCCTCAGACGTGGAATGTATGTGAGGTGAGTTATGGCGACGATCATCGGCAGGGCGAGCGCGAATTTTATTAAAGGGAAGATTTTTTCGGACCTGATCGGCGGT
>JANMOL010000322.1:0-1840 GCA_031369245.1 Hyphomicrobium sp.
GTGGCGTTTGCGGAACCATTTGTCGGCCAGGCCGGCGTTTGCATGGGCCGTGTCTTTGTGCGGAGCCGTGTCTTTGTGCGGGGCGGGCGTTATGTCTGGGGCGGTCATAGCAATCAGAACCTCAGGGTTGCGGGTACTGCCAGGGGGCCAAAGTCATGGCCCAAGTTACGGGCCACGGTACGGGCAAAATCATAACGCCGGCGCGCGCCGCGCTGTTGCGCATTCAGCTGAGCTGGCCTATAGAAATCCCAGAGTCGCCCGGCGAGGCATGCCGTGGCGGTTCTTATGCTTTTAAATCAAGCGGTTATCGCAAAAAGCATCCCTTCGCAGGACCGGCTGCCGCAAGGCAGCCGAGAGTGGCAGGCGAAATCCGTTCTCGGATTGGAGCCTCCACTTGGACCCGGAAACGGGTCTTCAAGGACCGGACCTGGACTTCTGAGGAAGTCTGATGACGGACCTGGGCACGCAGCGCCTTGAAGCTCGCTGAAGACGCCTGGAGTTTATCCAGCGCGCCTCTAGCTTTCTTCAGATCGCAGCGCCATCGCATTGCTCCGCGGACCGTCAGGTCCGAGGCGGCAAAGCGGCACGGCGTGAGCGCCGCCCCCGTGGAGGGCCAGGATGTGTAGCGCGCAAGCGCGAGCATCCGGTGCGGGACGCAGAGCGACATGAAGGACCAAGCAAAATGCCCAAACAGAAAACCAAGAGCGGCGCCAAAAAGCGCTTCAAGATGACGGCCAGCGGCAAAGTCAAAGCCGGCCAGGCCGGCAAGCGTCACGGCATGATCAAGCGGACGGCGAAATTCGTCCAGAAGGCGCGCGGCACCGGCATCATGAGCGATTCCGACGCCAAGATCGTCAAGAAGTACATGCCCTACGCCCGGTGAGTTTTTTCTTGGTCTCGTGCGACCGCCCTGCGGGGAGCCGCAAGCACGCGACGGAGCATCTCACCTGACTGACATCTTGAAGTGCAAATTCAACTGAGGAGACACCTCCCATGGCCCGCGTCAAACGGGGCGTTACCGCCCACGCCAAGCACAAGAAAATTCTCAAGGCCGCGAAGGGCTTTTATGGCCGTCGCAAGAATACCATCCGCGTCGCCAAGCAGGCGGTCGAGAAATCGATGCAGTACGCGTATCGCGACAGGAAGCGCCGCAAGCGTTCGTTCCGCGCGCTCTGGATCCAGCGCATCAACGCGGCGGTGCGTGAGCACGGCATGACCTACGGCCGCTTTATCAACGGCCTGACCAACCTCGGCGTCGAGGTCGATCGCAAGGTGCTATCGGATATCGCGATCAACGATCCGGCCGGCTTCAAGGCGCTCGTCGATCAGGCCCACAAAGCCGCCTCATCGCCGGTTGCCAAGAAAGACGCCGCAGCGGCCAAAGCCAAAGCGGCTTAAGGGCCTCTGCACCGGTCCTTGACGCTGGCGATCCGCAGGCCAGCGGCTGCGTTGGAATTGGCGGGGCAAGTGGCACGATCTGTCATCCCGGCCGAAGCGGTCGCGTCTGCACGCGACTGCAAAGAGCCAGGACCCAGCCCTTCGCACGCGTTTGCCAAAATCCTGGGTCCCGGATCGCCGCGCGGCATTGATCACCGGCGTCCAGCCTGCGAAAGGTAGGCCGCTCGGCGTCGGGGATGACAAGTGCGGGCGTGCGATGTCTGGGTGCCTGCGAGGAGCCGTTTATGACTGCTGACACCGGACTGGCCACCCTCGAAACCGAACTTCTGGCCGAGATCGCCGGCGCAGGTGATCTGACAGCACTCGAAGCCGTGCGGGTAGCGTCGCTCGGCAAGAAGGGCCGCGTCTCGGACCTCATGAGCCGCCTCGGATCGCTGGCACC
>JANMOL010000329.1:0-3188 GCA_031369245.1 Hyphomicrobium sp.
CGTCAAGACCAGAACTGAAGTTTAGGGCCAAATATTACTGGTTGAGTATAGATATATACTGCAACCATAAGTATTTATAAGCGTGACCGTGGTTGAACCGATGACGTCCGTCAAAGTGACAGTCTGAAAGCCGATCTCGCGCAGCCAATCGCAGGAGTGCACGGCACTTGAACGCGCCACCGGCCAACCACATTTCCGTGAAATGCAACCCGCGTTCCGGCGTGCTAGAAAACAAGTCCACTGCGGATCATGGTTAATGGCGTTAAGTCCGGGGTTCACGTCGAACAAGCCGATAACAAAGACGTAGCTTTTGTTGTGTCGGGAGGACACGATTATGAGTAACGAGGCCAACGCATTACGGCGAACAACTTCGCCAACGTATGATTTCTTTCATACGATGTTTGAAGGTGCCGATCTGGTTTCTTCGTTCTGGCAGCCGGGGTTGAAGGGATTGGGGCGCGGACAACTTGAACTCGCAACGCTCAACGCCCGCCAAAGCCAAGCATATCTACACTGGGGCCGCAGCATAGCGACCGCCACCAGTCCCGCAGACATCCTGTTCGCCAACCTCAATCTTTGGCAGGCCAGCACCAGCCTGTACGCCGACGCCGGCCAGCGCATCTCCGCTAGCCTGTCGGTTGCAGCGCTGCCGCCGCACGCCTTTGAGCATGCGTTTGAGGTCGTGCCGTTGCCGGTGGCACATCGCACGCACGATACGCTGGTGATTACCGGCGCCGATGATGAGGCCGCCCGGCCGCGCAAAGTCGCCTAGCTAGCGCTTCGCCAAAACGTAGCAAGTTCAAGATGGCGGCCGCACATGCCCATCAGGCGTTGCGGCCGTTATTCGTTGCGAAACCCTCAGTAGAACCTAATTCAGCGCCGCTAGCGCCTCGCCAAATCCGGCCAGCGAGATGGGGATGCCGATGCCGGCTTCTTCAGTCTGGAAAATGATGAAAATCGCGGTCTTGCCGGTCTTCAACTGCTCGATGAGCGCGTCTTCCACAACAACCTGCGCGTAGCATGCAAAGTTGTGGCACCGCAGAAACGGGGCATGACCCACGTCCTTGTCGTCGATTTTGAGCCCAAGACCAGGTGGCAGCAGCACGCCAAGCGGCGCAAACACCCGCAATACCCGGGTTCCGTTCGAGAATTTCTGAAAATAGACCGTCAGTCCGATGTTGTTCTTGTCCTCAGCCGTCACGCTCTGGACCAAGGCACAGACACCATTCTTGGCTCCCGGCGGCGGATCCTTGCAGACCACCTGCCAATCGCCGTGCTGGGCTTTGACCGTGCCCTCGGGCGCATCGATCGCCTGCGCTCGGCCTGTGGCTCCCCAAACAAGCAGCGCCAACGCGGCTGCGGCCACCGCGCGTGACGCTGGCATCCAGGCGGCCGCTGGCTGTTTTCGCGGCGCTGAGAGCGGAGCAAAGTTGGACATCGGCACGTCGCGGTCCTTAATGAGTGGGTCGCGCGCCAGCCGGATAACGGCAGCGCAGCAACGTCGAGCGGCTCGACTTTAGCTCTGTTAGTATTTGGGCCGAATTCTGTTCGCCGGCCGGCACAACGCTCAATGCTAGTTGAGCGCAGCGATTCGCGCATCCACTTCGCGTGGAATTGCCGCATGATTCTTGACTTGAGCGTGATCGGCCTGTTGTGCTCTGGTGTATAGAGTGGCAGTGGGATTGCCGTGCACCGTGACGATCATAAAACTCCGGCAGCGCCGGGACAAAAAACGGCCGGAATGGCAAGGCGCGCAGCGCGGTCAGCCGGACTTTGGGAGACTGCTGGTCCCTGCGGGGTGCGGCAAACTGGGAGCGAAAGAATGTTGAGACGCATGTTTAGCGTGGCTGCCGCACGGGTTGCTACGTTGCTGGCAGGGGCCTTGGCTGCCGGAGCGCCGGCCGTTGCGGCCGGGTTGGGTCAGTCGACGGATGGCCAGATGGGCCTGCAGCTCCCCGCCTCGCCGGTTATGGAGCAGATCTCCACCCTGTACGACATCGTCAACATCACCATCATCGCCATTGCCGTCTTCGTGCTGATCTTGATGCTGTATGTGATGTACCGCTTCAGCGAGAAGAGAAACCCGACGCCGTCGCGCACCACCCATAACACCTTCCTCGAGGTTGCCTGGACGATCATCCCGATCATGATCCTGGTCGGCATCTCGATCCCGTCGTTCCGCTTGCTCTACGAGCAGTATTCATTCCCCAAGCCCGACCTGACGATCAAAGCCACCGGCAACGCCTGGTTCTGGGAACATGAGTATCTCGATCAGAAGATCACACTCACGTCGAACATGATTGGCGATGAAGACGTCTTGAAGGCCAAACTTGGCGACAAGCCTTTTAACGAAAAGTACGGCAGCCTCGAAGGCGTCGCGCGCAACAAGGCGCTCTACACCGACTCGGCCGCCGTCTGGGCCGAGCGCAAAGAGCCGCGTCAATTGACGGTCGATCAGGAAATCGCCGTCCCGGTCAACAAGGTGGTGCACGTCCTCGTGACCTCGAACGATGTCATTCACTCGTGGACGATCCCGTCGTTCGGCGTGAAGATGCAGGCAGTCCCGGGCCGTACCTCTGCAGTCTGGTTCAAAGCCACTAAAACTGGCGTGTTCTATGGGCAGTGCTCTGTTTTGTGCGGCAAGGCCCATTCCGGCATGCCGATCATGGTTCGGGTCGTCGCGCAGGAAACCTACGACGCGTGGATGGGCGCGTTGCAGGCCAAAGACAAGAAAAAGGCAAACGCAATTCTGAAGGCCGATGCGTCCAGCAATTCGGCGGCACAGTCTGTCGCTGAGGTGCAGTAACGCATCACGTCTTCACGCCGCCGTGGCTCGCACCGCGGCGGTGGTCATGCAGTTGAAAAATAAAAATTCCGGGACAAAGGTTCGCCATCATGGGTTATTCGGCAAACGCAACGAGCGACAGCCACGACCACGCGCCGCCCTTCTTCAAGCGCTGGTTCCTTTCGACAAATCATAAAGACATCGGCACGATGTACTTGCTGTTCGCGATCATCGCGGGCTGCATCGGCGGTTTCTTGTCGGTAATGATGCGTCTCGAACTTGAACAGCCGGGTTTGCAGTACTTCGCTGACGCTGGAACCTACAACGTGTTCGTCACCGGTCACGGCCTGATCATGGTGTTCTTCATGGTCATGCCCGCGATGATCGGCGGCTTTGGCTCTGG
>JANMOL010000346.1:0-5602 GCA_031369245.1 Hyphomicrobium sp.
CGACGATGGAATGGCTCGGGCGCTATTCGATGACCGACGTCATGGTGCTGGCGCTGATGATCTTCTACGTCAACTCATCGGGCTATACCGAAGCCCGCGTGCTGCCGGGCGTCTACTTTTTTGCCGCCAGCGCGCTGATGACCATGCTGGCCTACGGCTGGGCCAACGCCAGTCCGCCCGTGCGCCGCAGCCGCACGACGGACGGCGGGCCTGCAATCTCGATTGCGCTTGCGGCGGTGGGCAAAAAAAAGGCCGCCTGAAACAGGCGGCCTTTTGAATTTCTGCAGGCCGTCCGACCGAACGTGCAAGGCCGCGACTACGGCCCGGCGCTGCCCCCCGCACTCGCGGAGGATGTCCCCGCAGAGGATGCCATCGCGGACGATACCGGTGCGATGCACCAGCCAACATCCGCGAGCGGCGTTAGCGCGAGTAGAATTCGACCACAAGGTTGGGTTCCATCTGAACCGGATAGGGCACGTCCGTCAGCGCCGGGATGCGTGTCATCGAGACGGTCATCTTGCTGTGGTCAGCGTTGATGTAATCGGGCACATCACGCTCAGCGCTCTTGATGGCTTCGAGCACCAGACCGAGCTGCTTGGCCTTTTCCTTCACTTCGACGATGTCGCCGATGCGAATGCGATAGCTTGGCACCGTCACGCGCTTACCGTTGACGGTGACGTGGCCATGCGACACGAACTGACGGGCGGCAAACACGGTTGGCACGAACTTGGCGCGATAGACGAGCGCGTCGAGACGGCGCTCCAACAAGCCGATCAGGTGCTCAGAGGTCGAGCCCTTCATGCTTGAGGCTTCGGCATAAATCGCGCGGAACTGACGCTCGGAGACTGAGGCGTAATAGCCCTTGAGCTTCTGCTTGGCTTTGAGCTGCTGACCGAAGTCGGAGGTCTTGCCGACCCGCCGCTCGCCATGCTGGCCGGGACGGCTCTCGCGGCGGTTGAGCGGGCTTTTCGGGCGGCCCCAGATGTTCTCGCCAAGACGGCGATCAATCTTATGCTTAGCGCGAACGCGCTTGGTCATCGTCTAGCACTCCATGAGTTGCATCGGCCGCGGGACAATTCCCCAGCCAAGCTTGGAGCGCCCCCTCCTCTGCCCCCTCTCAGGGGCCGACAGGCATGGACCTTCAACAGTCCCGCCCCGGGTGCGCAAATGAAACACGGGCCAAAAGGCCCGTGAGTCGCAGTCGTGATACGTCGGCTGGGCCGCCCCGTCAACCGCAACGGGCCCGAATTACTTCTTCTGCGGCACCGCGGCGGGGGCTGCTGCTGCTGCAGCCGGGGCCGGCGCGACCGCTGCAGGGGCAGCCGTGGCGGGTGCTGCTGCTGCCGCAGGCTTGGCAGCGGCCGTCCCGGTCGAGCCGGTGGCTGCTGGTGCGGCCTCAGGCGCAGCGGATGCTGCCTTCGGAGGCGGGCTGTCCTTGACGTAGGCCGTGATCATTTCCTTGACCTTGGCTTTTTGCTCAGCGCTGCAGGTCTGAGCCGGCTCCTTGCCCTCGTCGACGACGACTTCCTTATCGCCTTCCTTTTCAACAAGCTTGATCTTGCCGGTCAGCAGCATCACCGTGGTGAGGTGCAGCTGGCTGATATAAACCATCTGCTGCGGCGACCATTTGCTCTTGGCATCCTCGCGCCGCATCATGGCGCGGTGATTGCCGATTTGTTCGTCGCGCAAATCGCACACCTGGGCATGCGCCGACAAGCGGCCGGTTTTGATGACGTCGCGCGCAACATCGAGCGGGACGAGCACCTCATCCTTCTTGCGCTTGTCGATCTGAATGACGGTGCCATCAGCTTTGGAAAATTGCTGCGGGGTCAACGACCAAGCGTAATCCATGAATGATTTGACGGCTTTTTCGCTGAGTTCCTGGGCGCTTGCGGACGACGCAGGCATTCCCAGCGCAAGCCCGAGCAAGCCCGCCAACACAATCCCCGCCCTCGTGTTCATTCGCTTCTCCAACTGAGCCTCGATTTTCCGGAGCCGTGACGGCCGCGCCGCCAAAGCCGCGCGCGTCCTTGAGACGTCATTATGCCGGTTCGGGTGGCATCGCTCAGCCCAAAACTTGGCCAGATCAAGGCACCTACGATCTTGGCTTACGGCCAGCGCCTTTGCCCTGTGCGAGAGTTGCAACTATGCCACGAAGGGTGCGGACTTCCTGGTCAGTGGCCCCGATGCGCGACAGCAAACTGCGCAAGTTTTGGACCACGGTCGGCCGCCGGTGCACAGGGTTAAAAAACCCCTGGGCTTCGAGCTCGCGCTCCAAATGCTCGAAAAAACCCAGCAATTCCGCCTTGGTCGCGAGCCGGTCGTGGCCCAGGTACAGGCCCTCCGATAGTGGCCGCTCAAAGGTCGTGACCCGCCCTAGGCTTCGCTTAGGGTCACCCCGCATCCACTCGTAGCCAAGCAGCAACACCGCCTGCGCCAGATTGAGCGAGGCAAAGCGGGAATTGACCGGAATCATGATCAGGGCATCGGCGTTGGCGACCTCGCTGGTCTCAAGACCGTTGCGTTCGCGCCCGAACAAAATCCCGCAGCGCTCGCCGCGCGCAATGCGGGTGCGCATTTCGGCAATCGCCTGCTCGGGCGTCATCACCGGCTTGCGCAAATCGCGCTGGCGCGCCGTGGTAGCGGCCAGCCAGTTCAGATCGCCGATGCTGGCTTCCAGCGTGTCATAGGCGCGGGCCTCGTCGATGATGTAGTTGGCGCCCGAGGCAGCGATCCGTGCTTTCTCATTGGGCCAGCCATCGCGCGGGTTGACGATCCGCAAATCGTCGAGCCCGAAGTTGGCGCAGGCCCGCGCCACCATCCCGATGTTGTCGGCGAGTTGCGGCTCCATCAGAATTACGCTCGGCGTCTCGCCCTCGCCAGCCACCGCCTCGCCTTGCATATCGGCGCGCCGAATACCGTGGCGCAGCTTGCGAATAACCCGCCGCGCCCAAAACCAATAGTTTTCGCCCGACCACTGTTTGGTCAGCGTTTCGAGGCACGGCGTGGTGATCGTCTCGCTGCCTTGCCCAGACAGACGCACGCGGCCATCGCCAACGATCACCTCCTTTTTCGACAGAATGAATTGATCGAGCGTTTCGATGCCCTGCATTTCGCTGCGCCGCTTGCAGCCGGGGCACGACGCACCATCGGCGACGCATTGCAGCTTGGCGCAATACTGCAGAACGGGTTCGAGCGTGGCGCGCGTCAGCTGCGGGATTGCCAGCGCCGCGAGCCCCTGATCGATGGTTGCTGAATGGCACGCATGAACAATCGCGCCAACGCTGACACAGCTCCCCGCCAAACACGGCACGCTGTGCCCGCCGTCGATGTGCGCAACGATATCCACCGGTCTCTCTTTCTGGTGTCGTGATGTCGTGTGTCGTGATGTCGTGTCTCATGAAGTCTCGTTGCGTGAAGTCCTAGCGGTGTCCTAACCGCGAATGCGGAGCGACACAAATGCCCTTGAGATTGCGCCGTAGACCCGCTCGAAGCTGCTCTGGCTCGGGGGCCTGCGTTCTTTTGAACACCTTGTTGCACCGCACGCGCCCCGATAAGCTGCGACAGTGAGGCAGGCTTTGGGGGCTCCGGAAACACTTATGAAAAAAATCAAGGTCACGGGCACGGTCGTTGAACTCGACGGCGATGAGATGACCCGCATCATCTGGCAGCTGATCAAGGACAAGCTGATCCACCCCTATCTCGATCTGCCGCTGGAATATTACGACCTTGGCATCGAGCATCGCGACAAGACCAATGATCAGGTCACGATTGATTCAGCCAACGCCATCAAAAAGCATGGCGTCGGCGTCAAGTGCGCGACCATTACGCCGGACGAAGCCCGCGTCAAAGAGTTCAACTTGAAAGAAATGTGGAAGTCGCCCAACGGCACGATCCGCAACATCCTCGGCGGCGTTATTTTTCGCGAGCCGATCATTTGCAAGAACGTGCCGCGCCTCGTGCCCGGCTGGACGCAACCGATCATCGTCGGCCGCCACGCCTTCGGCGATCAGTACAAAGCCACCGATTTCAAGTTCCCCGGCAAGGGCACGCTGACCATCAAATTTGTTGGTGACGACGGTAAGACCATTGAGAAGGAAGTCTACAAGGCGCCCGGCGCCGGCGTCGCGATGGCGATGTACAATCTCGACGACAGCATCCGCGAGTTTGCGCGCGCCTCATTGAACTACGGCTTGGCCCGCAACTACCCAGTCTACCTCTCGACCAAAAATACTATTCTCAAAGCCTACGACGGCCGCTTCAAGGATATCTTCCAGGACGTCTTCGAGGCTGAGTTCAAGCCCGAATTCGACAAGCGCAAGCTCGTCTATGAGCACCGGCTGATCGACGACATGGTGGCATCCGCCATGAAGTGGTCGGGCGGCTACGTTTGGGCCTGCAAAAACTACGACGGCGATGTGCAATCCGATACCGTCGCGCAGGGCTTCGGATCGCTCGGGCTTATGACGTCGGTACTATTAACGCCCGACGGCCGGACAATGGAAGCAGAAGCCGCCCATGGCACCGTCACGCGCCACTACCGTGAACACCAGAAGGGCAAGGCGACGTCAACCAATGCCATCGCCTCAATTTTTGCCTGGACACGCGGCCTCAGTCATCGCGCCAAGCTCGACGGCAACGACGCGCTGGCCAAATTTGCAGCCTCGCTTGAAAAGGTCTGCATCGACACGGTCGAAGCCGGCCACATGACCAAAGACTTGGCGCTGCTCGTCGGCCCCGATCAAAAGTGGCTCTCGACCACGGGCTTCCTCGACAAGGTCGACGAAAACTTGCGGGCCGCCATGGCCTGACAGCGCGGCGCTTACTTTTTCTGCGCCTCGATCTGCTGATTGACCTCAACCTGCATCTTGGCAAGCATGACGTTGAAATCGTTTTTCAGCTTGGTGCACGGCTCGTCCTTGCCTTCGCACACCACTTCCATCTTGATGACCGCCGACTCGCCCTCCTTGGTCAGCTTGCGGCAGACGGCCGACGGGTGTGCGGGATGACCCTTGGTCGTGAACGTGTACATCACCGTGCTGTTCTTGGCGTCATCGCTGTAGGCGATGTAATCGACGCTCTTGTAGACTTCCTTCAAGCCCTTTTGGGTCGAATAGCGCTCCAGCAATTCATCGACCTTGCCAGTCGGGTCACCGCAAAACTGCTGCGCCGCCGTGACGGTTGGACCGGCGGCCGGCATCGGCGTCGGCTCGGGCTTGATGATGTCATCGACGGCAAACGCGCCCGTCGCGGTTGCGAGAGTGACGGCGCTGAGCAGCGCAACGCGGGCAATGTTCGTGATCGGCATGGGCCTTGAGACCTCTGAGCGGGTTGACGATAAGCGGCTATATATCGCTGGTCTGCGCCAGCCGATCGTGAAATCTTGGAAAGGTTAGTGCGAGCACCTGGCGTTGGACGCGCGACGGGCATCGCGCAACACCTAACCGGCCGCGTGGCCGTTCAAATGGGCTTCGATGGCGCGCAGCGCGTCAGCAGCCTTCGCCCCGTCCGGCCCGCCAGCCTGCGCCATGACGGGACGCCCGCCGCCACCCTTGCCGCCGAGCGCCTCGGCACCGGCCTTAACCAGATCGACCGCGCTCCA
>JANMOL010000391.1:0-5739 GCA_031369245.1 Hyphomicrobium sp.
GTGGCGTTCGACACCACGAGCCACAAAAGCAATCTGGCGCTGGTCGCCTTTATTGAAGATTATCTGTTGCAGCACGGCGTCGTCAGCACGCGCGTCACAGCACCCGAAGGCGACAAGGCCAGCCTGTTCGCGACCATCGGACCCGAGGGCGGTGGCGGCGTCGCCTTATCGGGCCATACCGACGTCGTGCCGGTCGATGGCCAGACCTGGGACAGCGATCCGTTTCAACTGCGCGCGGCCGATGGCAAGCTCTACGCCCGCGGCTCAGCCGATATGAAGGGCTTTCTCGCCTGCGTGCTGGCGGCCGTGCCCGGCTACCAACACCGCCCGCTCAAAACGCCCATCCACATCGCGTTTTCCTATGACGAAGAGATCGGCTGCATCGGCGTGCGCCCGATGCTTGCGGAATTCGGCAAAACCTTACCAACGCCGCGCATGGTCATTGTCGGTGAACCAACCTCGATGCGCGTCGTCGATGCCCACAAGGGCCCGGTGCGCTGGCAAGTCGATGTCACCGGCCGGGCCGCCCATTCGAGCATGGCGCATCTCGGCGTCAATGCCATCACCTACGCGACGCGGCTGATTGCCGAACTTGAACGCATCGAAGCCGATCTCAAAATCTCGTCACGCAACACTCGGTTCGATCCGCCCTACGCCACTTTGCAAGTCACCAGGCTCGAAGGCGGCACAGCCTCAAACATCATCCCGGTGTCCTGCCGGTTTGGCTTCGAAGTGCGCGCCTTGCCGGGGCTTGATATCGACGGCATTGAGCAGCGGCTGCGCCAATTCGCCGAAAGCGCGTGTCTGCCGGCAATGCGCGCCGTGGCAGACGAAGCCGCGATCGCCATCACGCGCACCAACAACGTGCCGCCATTCGGCGCCGACGCGCACTCTGACGTGGTTGCCCTGACGCTCAAGCTGACCGGCCAAAATGAAACGCACACCGTGTCCTACGCCACCGAGGCAGGCCTATTCCAAGACGCCGGCGCGCCATCGATCGTTTGCGGACCAGGCGATATCGCGCAGGCCCACACCGCCAACGAGTGGATCGCGGACAGCGAACTTGTAAAATGCATGGCATTTCTCGAGCGGCTCGGCGCTTGGGCGGAAGCCTAACCCTCAGTCTTTTTTGAACAGCCAATCGGCCACATACAGTCCTGCAACGGCACCGCTCATTTGGGCTGCGATAAAAGCCGCGATGCCGCCGGGCGCGATGCCAGCAAACGTATCGGTAAAGCCGCGCGCAATCGTGACGGCGGGATTGGCAAATGACGTCGAAGCGGTGAACCAGTACGCGGACACGATATACAGCCCGACAGCTGCTGCCACGTTCTCAGGCCGGTATCGAACCGTGCCGAGGATCGTCAAAATGAGACCGAACGCGGCCACACATTCCGCCACCCATTGGCCACCACCCGTCCGCACGGTGGTCGAAACCTGGAACAGCGCCTGATCGAACATGACATGCGCGATGAGCACGCCCGCGAGCCCGCCAAAAATCTGAAACGCGCTGTAGCCTATCAGGTCGCGCGTCGAAACATCGCCGCGCAGCCGCATCACCGCTGTTACGGCTGGATTGAAATGGGCGCCCGACACCGGCCCAAAAATGGTGATCAACACGAACAGCGCCGCGCCGGTCGCAAGGGCGTTGCATAAGAGCGCCAGCCCGCTATTCCCGCCCGACAGCTTGTCGGCCATGATACCGGAGCCAACAACGGCCGCCAGTAGAAAGGCCGTGCCGACACATTCAGCCGTCAGCCTGCGCGCAAAATCCGGCGTGATCATGTGAGCGAAAGGGTCCCGTCTTGAGCGGCAACGGTAGCCCCGTCGAGCTTCGCGATATCTTGCAGATGCCCGCGCAATGCGTCGTGCGTCATCGTCTCGACCGGCAGCGCGACAAGCGCCGTCATGCGGGCGAGCAAACGGTCGTGAGCTAAGCGAAATGCGGCACGCTCCGCCGCCTCGCCGCCCGCAGCGCCGGCCGGATCAGGAATGCCCCAATGGGCTTTCATCGGTGCACCCGGCCACAGCGGGCATGCTTCGCCCGCAGCCGCATCGCACACCGTAATAACGAGATCGAATACCGGGCCGCCCGGCGCAGCAAACTCATCCCACGATTTCGACCGGAGGCCGGCGGTTGGATAGCCAAGCTCGTCCAGCAAGGCGATGGCACTCGGGTTCGGCGTGCCGCGCGGATGGCTGCCGGCCGAGTAGGCGCGAAACCGCCCAGCGCCAACGCGATTGAGGATCGCCTCGCCTAAGATTGAGCGGGCCGAGTTGGCCGTGCACAGCACCAGGACAGTGTACATCGCGTTGTCCCACCCATCGTTCGCGCCGTGATAGCGAGTGTTATTCAAATTTCATAGCGATTTCAGCGCGTTTCGCTATATGAGCCGCCTGTGACGGGGTTGCGACAGGTCACGGACCGAATAAACTATCCCACGATTGATTTTCCTGCGCGCCGTGCGCCGGACGTATTTTTCAGGCTAAATCGCTAACAGTTCGATACAGTCGCTGCAGTCATCTCTGAGGATTTCGACGATCATGCCGACCCCCCGCACGAGCGCTGCAACGGCCATCGCTGGCTTACTTCTGCTGGGCGGCTGCTCATCGTCGCCGATGAGCGCCATCGGATCGATCACGGGCCAGAAATCGGTCTCCGATAGCGACCGGGTATTTTTGATGGCGGCCGGCAGCTGGGACCGCAACCGCGACAACGTCGTGACGTGTGACGAATGGAAGGCTTACGCCACCGAACTGTTCAACGGCGCGGACGCCAATCGCGACGAGAGTATTGAAGCCTCGGAGTGGGGCCGCATCGTTGCGGTTGACCGGATGTTCGAGACGGCGAATGGCAAATTTTTCGACGCCAATGGCGACGGCAAGGTGACCCGGGCTGAATTCGTCGAAAAGCAAAATCCGGCATTCCGCCTGATGGACACCGAAAAAAAATGTGCGCTCAACGGCGCTCAGGTGGCTGGTGCGCGCTCCAAGACGGAATTTGACGTGAGCGGAAAGCCGCCTCCAAGCCCCGAGACGGGCGAGGACAAGGCGATCAGACCGTAACACGGCATCGTGAGCGGTTTGCAGGTCGCTTAGCGCGGCTCAGGCTCGTGCTGCGGTTCGCCAATTTCAGACAGCTGAAACGCATAGACGGCCGTGCAGAACTCGCACGTCACGCTGACCTGCCCGCGCGCGTCTTGCATGTCGGCGAGTTCTCTGGCGCCAAAACTGGTCAATACGCCGGCTATCCGTTCGCGCGAACACCGGCACTGGGCGCGCAACGAGACCGTGCGTTCAACGATCACGCCCTCCTCGTGGAACAACCGCAGCAACAGCCGCGCGCTTGGCAATTGCGGATCGAGCAGCTCGTGATCTTCGATTGTCGAGGCCAGCATGCGCACCCGCGCCCAGTCTTCGGCGGCCTTTCCCATAGCACCCTCAATCATGCCATCGCGGCCTAGATCGGGGGACTGGATCATGATGCCGCCCGCGCGCCAGCGCCACGAGGGTCGCGCGTCCGAACTAAGGGCTGCGCCAGCGGCTAAATAGTGCTGCGCCACGGCCGCGCGTGCGAATGTTGGCAAGGCTTCTCGTTGCTCGAAATATTCAGCCGTTGCAGCCGCTAGCGGCGCGCCATCCAGCGCCATCACGCCTTGATAGCGCTCGCTCGCTGGTCCTTCAGAAATGGTCATGGCCAGATGACCGTCGCCCAACGCCTGCACAACACCAGGCGCCTGCACGGAATCGGGGGCCGCGCCCGCACGGTCCAGCGCCTGCGCATCGAAACGCGCATAGCCGCGCAATTGACCTGGCGCCTGATAATCGGCCACAAGAAACGAAATCGCGCCGTTGGTCCGCGTCTGGAAAATAACCTGGCCTTCGGATTTCAATACCGAGCCGGTTAGCGCCGCTAGCACCAGCGCCTCGCCGAGCGCCTCGCTGACGATCTGCGGCGCGGCGTGCGGCGTCAGGATATCGTCAACCGCCGCGCCGAGGCGCACGAGACGCCCGCGAACACCTGACGTCTGCGTGCGGAAAATAATAACGGTATCATCGGCCGGAATATCGATGGCCTCTAGCTGAGCCCGCGCGCTCGTCATGCGTGATACGCCTTCCAGCGTCCCTTAAGCCCCAAGACACCACGCCAAGATGGCCTTTTGCGCATGCAGGCGATTTTCCGCTTCATCGAACACCACCGATTGCGGACCTTCGAGCACATCGGCTGACACTTCGTGCCCGCGATAAGCCGGCAGGCAATGCATGAAGATGGCGCCTCTGGCGGCTTTCGCCATCAGCTTGGTATCGACGGCATACGGCGCCAGCATCTTTTTACGCCGGCTCGCATCCGACTGACCCATCGACACCCAGGTATCGGTCACGACACAATCGGCCCCAGCTACCGCCTTATCGGGATCATCGCCGAGCGCAATCGCGGCCTTCTGCGAGCGCGCCCAGTCGAGCGCTTCGTCATCAGGATAAAGCGATTTCGGGCAGGCCAGCCGCAATGTGAAGCCAAAGCGCGCGGCAGCGTGCATCCACGAGACCGCGACATTATTGCCATCACCGACCCAGGCGATCGTGCGGCCCTTGATCGGACCAAGATGTTCTTCAAACGTCACGATATCGGCCATGATCTGGCAGGGATGGCTCTTGTCGGTCAGACCGTTGATGACGGGGATCGTGGCGTTTTCGGCGAGATCCAGCAGCGTCGTATGGGAGTTGGCGCGGATCATGATCCCGTCGGCGTAGCGCGAAAGCACGCGCGCGGTATCCGCGACAGACTCCCCGCGCCCAAGCTGCAAATCGGTATGATTGAGCGCTAACGCGCTGCCGCCGAGCTGGCGCATGGCGATGTCAAACGACACCCGGGTCCGGGTCGACGGCTTTTCAAAAATCATCACCAGCACGGCGTCGTCGATGCCCTTCGGCTTGAGCGCTGCTGGCACGCGCTTGCCAGCTTTTTTCATGACGTGCGCCGTGTCGATGATCCGGCGCAGCGCCTTGGCATCAATCGCTGAAATATCGACAAAATGTCTTGGAGAATTTTTGCTTGGCATATCGGATCTCTTGCCCGCTTCAAAAATCAGGATGCGTGGGGTGCAATGCGCGTCAGCGCGCGGGCGAGACGCGCGATACCGTCGGCAATTTCGGCATCGGATACGATCAGCGGCGGCAAGATGCGCACGGTGTTGTCGCCCGCGCCGGCCAGCAGCAGCTTTTGATCACGCGCGGCTGCAACGACTGCAGCGGGCGTGATTGTTGATTTCAGCTTGATGCCTGCCAGCAGACCGGCGCTGCGGACCTCTTCAATGAGGCCTGGAAATTGATCCTTGAGCGACGCCATGCCTTGCTTCAAGCGCAGGGCCTTCAAACGCACATCCTCGAGAAAACCGGGCGCCGTCACGACTTCGAGCACCGCGCCGGCAACCGACATCGCCAGCGGATTGCCGCCAAACGTCGAGCCGTGTGTGCCAGGTGTCATGCCTTTGGCAGCGTTTGCCGTCGCCAGGATCGCGCCGACCGGAAAGCCGCCGCCCAGCCCCTTGGCAACGGCCATGATGTCGGGCGCGATGCCGGAGGCTTCGTGCGCGAACAGATGGCCAGTGCGCCCGACGCCCGTTTGAACTTCATCGAAAATCAACAGCAGCCCGCGCTGGTCGCAAAGCGCGCGCAGCCCAACGAGGCATTGCGAGGGCACTGACCGCACGCCGCCTTCGCCCTGCACGGGCTCGATCA
>JANMOL010000427.1:0-1664 GCA_031369245.1 Hyphomicrobium sp.
TATCGTCCCTTGAAAAATGCCCGGCGCTTTTCAAGAAACGCCCGGCGGCCTTCAGCATAATCTTCGCTTTCAAAGCAGGCCGCAACGAGCCCGTCGAGGGCTGCCATGTCGGCCGTTTCGGGATGCCGCACGAGCTCGTCGATAACGCGCTTGGCGACTGCGACCGACAGCGGCGCATTGCCGGCAATCTCAGCGGCCAGCGCGCGCGTTGCAACTTCCAGATCCGCAGTCGGAACGAGGCGCGTCACCAGACCCATGGCTTCGGCTTCCGCCGACCGGTAACGGCGGCCGGTAAACAGCAGCTCCTTGGCGCGCGACGGCGGCACCGCGGCCAGAATGGGCCGCACCCAGCGCGCATTATACCCAATGCCGAGCTTGGCGGCCGGAATGGCATATTGGCTGGCGTCATCGCCGATCCGCAGATCGCAGCACAGCGCCAGGCCGAGACCGCCGCCGAGGCAGAAACCGTGGATCATGGCGATCACCGGCTTGGGGCACGAGATCAGCGCGTTGAACGCCGCGTCGTTGAGCGCATCGTAGGTCTTGGCGGCGTCACCCGTGCGCGCGCTCTCGAACTCTGAAATATCGGCTCCCGCTGAGAAGGCTTTATCACCGGCGCCGCGCAGGATCACGACCCGCACCTCAGGGTCGGATGCCGCCGCCGCGATATGGCCGGGCAGGGCCTGCCACATGGCCGCGCTGAGAGCGTTCATGCGGGCCGGGTTATCGGCAACGATCCACGCCAGCGCGCCGTCCTTATGATAGCGCAGGGCCGGGGGCGTTGTGCTTGTGGCTGGTGCGGTCATGGTGGGTCCTCAGCCTCTCATGGGCTTTTAACCCTGGCTCTGGTGTCACAGCAACCGGCCCGGCGGGTGGCAGATGCGCGCGCGCCCGGGCGGTGTTATATTCGCCCCCCTGCGTGCGTCGGTGATGTGCATCGATGACGTGCCTCGATAGCGGACCTCGACAGCCTGCATTGACCGGCGCGGCGCGGCCCTTTAAGCCGCCAGAACAGGACAATGGCCGGCGGTCCAGCGGCCGCGACGGTGAACGAAAAGGTGCCAACGTGTCGAAATCGAATACCGCGCCAGGAAAAGTCCAAGCGCTGGACCCGATCTGGGCCCAAATGCGCCAGGAGGCCGAGACCGCGATGGGCAGCGAAGCCGCCCTCGGCAGCTTCATTTTCGCGACCATTCTCAGCCACCAGAAGCTCGAGGAGGCGGTGTGCCACCGGCTCGCCCAGCGGCTCAATCACACCGACGTCGATGCCGGTTTGATCGCTCAGACATTCCAGGGTGTGCTCGATGCCGACCCGAGCCTCGGCGGGATTTTCCGGGCCGACCTGGCCGCCGTCTACGATCGCGATCCAGCCTGCACCCGCTATCTCGATCCGCTGCTCTACTTCAAGGGTTTTCACGCCCTGGTCACGCATCGCTTCGCGCACGCCTTGTGGAAGCGCGGACGGCGCGATTTCGCGCTTTATCTGCAAAGCCAATCCTCGCGCATGTTCGCCGTCGATATTCACCCCGGCGCCCGCTTCGGCCAGGGCATCATGCTCGATCATGCGACCGGCCTCGTGGTCGGCGAAACCGCCGTCGTCGGCGACAATTGTTCGTTCCTGCACGCGGTCACACTCGGCGGCAGCGGCAAAGAAAGCGGTGACC
>JANMOL010000434.1:0-1531 GCA_031369245.1 Hyphomicrobium sp.
AAGGACGGCGTGGTGCACAAGGTCACCTCCTATGCCGAGGTGCTCAAGCTGGTGCAGTAGCGACGCCGCGCTGGTGTGCAACTGGGCAGGTGTGCAGCCGAGCCATTACTGAGCGGTATCCGGGTTTTCTTCGGGATTTGATTGAGGCGCAGGGGCTGCGCCGGCGGCCGGTCTTGCTTCAGCGCCAGGACCAGCATCGGGCGGATTGTCCGCTGGTGCCGCATCAGATGCGTTTGGCACGGCCATGCTCGGGACAAGTTGTGGCAACGGGGCGCCGGCTGGAGCCGCATCGGCCTGCGGCTTTGAAGGCACGGCGTCCGCATCCTTTTGGCCGGCAGCGGGCGCGTCGGTCGCGGCCATCGGCTTTGCGGCCGCAGCCGGAGCAACCGGCGGCAGTTCGCTTGGCTGCGCATAGACGACGCGATCGAGGCTCGGATTGCAACCAGCAACGCAAATCACAAGATCTTCCTTGGAGCGCGCCATCAGCAGATCGCGCACCGCTTTCGTCGTCGCGGCCATGGGATCGGGCGTGACCATGCCGTCTTCAGGAACTGTGTGGAGCGATTTTTTGGGGGCCTCGGCGGTCGCACCGGCCTTGGGCGGAGCGTCGGCCGATTGGGCCGAAGCGGCTTGCGTGAATGCCGCCAGCAGTGCAGCCGCGACGACTATCGAAGAACCGGCAAAAGAAATCGAGCGACCCATACCAAACACCACCAACGCTGTACAAACCTGAACGAAGTGTGAGCTATGAGGGTAAACAAATCATTACGACGTTGACGTTGTATCACTTCGCGCGGTGTTAGGCGTTTAGCGCAAACGCGCCACGGCACGGCGGATTTTTGCCATTTGCGCCGATGACGCGCGGTACTCGCTGGCCTTGTGGCGCGGGCGATCGACGCTGGCCTTGATGAGACGCGGCGGCGGCATCGCTGCTGGTGCGGAGCTACGTTGAACCGTGGCGCGCCAGCTGTTTGGCGTCTTTAGCCGGGCGATCACAGCGCGGGCAAACTTGACGCTGTCGGCGCGCCGCAGCCGTGGCGCATCCGCGCTGACGATCGCGCCGTTGCGGCCGATCTGCGTGCTGCGAACTTTGCTGATCGGTTGTTTGGCGATGACAGCCGGTGGCGCGGCCGCGGCAGTAATGGCCAGAGCGGCTGCAGGCCGCCACCGAGCGGGCGCCGAATGCGTTTCAGCCAAGCGCTGCGACGGTAACTCCGTACGGTGGTTGCCAGACGGTCTGCGCGGTTGCGGACGGTCGTAACAGCCAGCGACGCATGGCAAATCTTTTGAGCCGTCCGTTGCGGCGGGTTCGATGGGCCGCTCCGGCTTGCTGAAAGTATCGGCGTTGGCGGTACTTTCGCTGCCGGATGCAGCCGTCGTCTCCAGCATGGCGACTTCAGGCTTTGGCGGTTTTGCTGCACCGGCGGCGGCCTTGCTGACGATGTAGACCACGTCGCCGACATTGCTCCGGCAGCCGGCTTCACACACCACGACGAAGCTATCGGGATGCAGCTTCGCCACCTGATGCTCG
>JANMOL010000454.1:0-4224 GCA_031369245.1 Hyphomicrobium sp.
GTTTTCGTCGCCGGCAATGGGCTCGAAGCGGTCGCCTCATTGAGCAGCACAAAGTTTGATCTGGTGCTCATGGACTGCCAGATGCCAGTGATGGATGGCCTGTCGGCAACCCGGCGGATCCGCGCCCTTGAACTGGCGAACCAGCAGCCGCGCACGCCGATTGTTGCCATGACCGCCAACGCGTTTGCCGAAGATCGCGCCAAATGCCTCGAGTCCGGCATGGACGATTATCTGAGCAAACCCTACTGCGAACAGGCTCTGAGGAAAATCCTTGCGAAGTGGATGGCGGCCCGTATTGCGGCAGCGCCGCCGGGCTCTGATTGCGCCATCATTGCGGCCGCGCCGGCGCTGGAGATTGGCACACAGGACGATGTCCTCGACCAGGGCGTTCTCAGCCCGCTGCGCAAGGCCAAACCTGAATTGTTCCGGCGCCTGGTCAGAACCTACATGGCCTACGCGCCCAAAGCGCTCAGTGAATTAAACCGGGCGGCCGCAGTCAACGATTTCGAGGCGCTTGGCGCTGTTGCCCACAGCCTCAAATCATCGAGTGCAAATCTCGGCGCATCGGTGTTGTCGTCGTATTGCCGGACACTTGAGCGCATCGCTGGCGAACGCCGGATCGATGACACAGCGGGTCTCGTGGCCCAAATCAATGCCCATTTCAGCTTAGTCCAGAGCGGGCTGGAGCGTGAGCTGGCAGCGATCGAGGCGAACGCTCCGCTGGGCAAGGCCGCACTGTAGAGTGCGGGCTTTGTGCTGATGGCCGCTGGCTATTTGCGTTCGCTGAGCAAACCGCCGATGATCGCGCCTGCGGCACGTGCCGCGGGGCGGGGCGATGGACATACGACAACTGCAATATTTGGTCGCGCTGGCCCGTGAAAAGCATTTCACGCGCGCGGCCAACGCCTGCAACGTCACGCAGCCGACCTTGTCGGGGCGGATCCGGCAACTCGAACTCGAACTTGGCGTGCCGATTGTTGAGCGCGGCCAGCGTTATCAGGGACTGACGAACGAAGGCGAGCGCATCCTCAAGTGGGCGCAGCTGATCCTCAACACCTGGGCCGCCATGCAGCAGGAGCTGTCGCAGCTTTCGGCGCGCGACGAAGGCCTGCGAGGACGGCTGGTGTTGGGTGGTATTCCGTCGGCCCTGCCGATGATCCCCTTCCTGACCAAGGAAGTGCGCGCGCTGCACCCGCACATCGACTTCACGATCATGTCGATGAGTTCGGAGGAAATTCTGCGCGCGTTGGACGATTACTCGGTCGATGTTGGCATCACCTACCTCGACAACGAGCCGATCCAGGGCCTTTTGGCGACGCCGCTTTATCTCGAGCGTTACTGTCTGTTTGTGCCGAACAACCACCCGCATGCGGACCGGCACTCGATCACCTGGACCGAGGCTGCCCAAGAGCCGCTCGGGCTCCTGACGGCGAATATGCAGAACCGGCGGATTATCGACCGCGCTTTCCGGACCGCCGAGTGTCAGCCAGACATCGAACTCGAAACCAACTCGATCATCAACTTGTGCTCGAATGTCCGCCTGATGGGCCTTGCAAGCATCATGCCCCACTATATCCTTGAGCTGCTCGGCAACGACCCCGGCATTAGAGCCGTCCCCCTAATGGAGCCCGAAATCGCCCACAGCATCGGGTTGGTGGCCCTCAATCGCGATCCGCTCGCGCCGCTGGTCAGCGCCATTCGAAAGGCGGCACAGATGTTTTCTGAAAAGAATGTAATGTTCTCTACAAGAAATATAATTGATACGGCGCCGTAAACGCGCTAAACTGCGGTTTCATCCTTGGTTTTGCCGTCCGGTTATAGTTCTGGTCTATGATGAGATAGGCGATAACGATTTGAAATTGGCGGCGACGTAGCAGACGTTAGATCCTGCGGCCAGCCCTACCGTATAGCATGAGCGAAACCACACGCATCAGCGCCAAAGGACAGCCGAATGGCAAAAAAATCTGCAAAACCATCGCCTTCGCAGCCGGTGCAATCACCGTTCTCGGCAGCTGACATCGCGGCGCTCGCGGTCTGTGCGGCGCATGGCAACAAGCCAGATGAATTGCTGGAGATTTTGCACGAAGTCCAACATCGCCTCGGCTACGTGCCCGAAGCCGTCTTGCCGGTCATTGCCAACGCGCTGAACCTGTCGCGCGCCGAAGTGCACGGGGTGGTGACGTTCTACCACGATTTCCGCCGCCAGCCGGCCGGGGCGCACCTGATCAAGATCTGCCGCGCCGAAGCCTGCCAGGCGATGGGAACCGACACGCTCTGCCGGCATGCTGAAAAATCGCTCCAGACGGCAATGGGTGGCACCAGCAAAGATGGCAAAGTGACAATCGAACAAGTATTCTGCCTCGGTAATTGCGCGCTCTCACCTGCGATCCTGATTGGTGATAAACTGTACGGGAAGGTCGACGCAAAACGCTTCGACGAAATCGTCGCGAACCTCGGCAAGGAGACCGCGGCATGATCACGATTTATGTTCCACGCGACGCTGCAGCGCTGTCGGTCGGCGCCGACGACGTTGCGCGCGCGATGGCTGCGGAAGCCACGAAGCAGAAGAAGGACGTCCGAATAGTCCGCAACGGCTCGCGCGGCATGCTCTATCTTGAGCCGCTGGTCGAAGTCGAAACCGCCGCGGGCCGCGTCGCTTATGGTCCGGTTGCGGTGACCGATGTTGCCGGGCTCTTCAGTGCAGGCTTCCTTGAAGGCAAACCGCACGCGCTCGGGCACGGGCTGACGGAAGACATCCCGTATTTCAAAAAGCAGGAGCGCTTAACGTTCGCGCGCTGCGGCATCACCGATCCGCTGTCGATTGAAGATTACCGCCGCCATGGCGGCTTCGACGGCCTGGTCAAAGCGCTCGACATGCGGCCCATCGATATCGTCACCGACGTGACGACGTCGGGGTTGCGCGGCCGCGGTGGCGCCGGCTTCCCGACCGGCATCAAGTGGAAAACCGTCCACGACATCAAGGCCGACCAGAAGTACGTCGCCTGCAACGCCGATGAAGGCGACAGCGGCACCTTCGCTGACCGCATGCTGATGGAAGGCGACCCGTTCTGTCTGATCGAAGGCATGACGATCGCAGCCATCGCGGGCGGCGCAAACAAGGGCTACATCTACATTCGCTCGGAATATCCGCACGCCATCGCGGTCATGCGCGAAGCTATCGAGATCGCGCGCAAAGCCCATTGGCTCGGCGATAAGATCCAGGGCTCGGCCTATGCCTTCGACCTGTTCGTCCGCGTCGGCGCGGGCGCCTATATCTGCGGCGAAGAAACCTCGATGCTGGAATCGATCGAAGGCAAGCGCGGCATCGTGCGCTACAAGCCGCCGATCCCCGCGATCCAGGGACTGTTTGGCAAGCCAACGATCATCAATAACGTCATGAGTTTTGCTGCCGTTCCGATCATTCTTGCCAAGGGTGGCGCGTTTTATCGCGATTATGGCATCGGCCGTTCGCGCGGCACTCTGGCGTTCCAGATCGCTGGCAACGTCAAGCAAGGCGGCTTGGTCGAGAAAGCCTTCGGCGTCACGACGCGTCAGCTGATCGAGGACTGGGGCGCTGGCACGGCCACGGGGCGTCCGGTGCGCGCCGTTCAGGTCGGCGGACCGCTGGGCGCCTATTTGCCGCCCTCTAAGTTCGATGTGCCGATGGACTATGAGGAATTCACCAAAGCCGATGCGATGGTCGGCCATGGTGGGCTGGTTGTGTTCGATGATAGCGTCGACATGGCCAAGCAGGCCCGCTTTGCAATGGAATTTTGCGTCATTGAAAGCTGCGGTAAGTGCACCCCATGCCGGATCGGGTCGCAGCGCGGCGTTGAGGTGATCGACAAGATTATCGCCGACGACAACCGCGCTAAGAACATCGAGCTGCTGGAAGACCTGTGTGTGACCATGACCGACGGATCGCTGTGCGCCATGGGCGGCTTGACGCCGATGCCGGTGATGAGCGCCATCAAGGGCTTCCCGGAAGATTTCAAACGGCCTGCGCCTGCTCAATTAGCAGAAGCGGCTGAATAAACCGATCTTATTTCCTCAACGAGGACACTCACCATGAACAAGCACGTCAATCCGATGACGCTTATCAAAGAGACGGACTACGGAACGCCCAACTCAACGTCGACCAACCTGGTCACGCTCGAGATTGACGGTCAGGAGATCACCGTGCCTGAAGGCACGTCGATCATGAATGCCGCGATGCACATGGGC
>JANMOL010000474.1:0-6068 GCA_031369245.1 Hyphomicrobium sp.
CGCACGATGTAGGCAACAGTTGCCGTCAGTGCCGGTGGCTTGATGGCTGCGGCGATGTCAGCTGCCGGCACGGCTGGCGTTTCAAGAGCTGGCGCATCGCCGTCCGGCGTTTCTGAGGAGGTGTCGCCTTCGCTGCGGGCGCTGGCGCTTGAGAAGTTGAAGGCCGCCACGAACCGGTCGTCGCGGAATTCGGTGTGCTCTGGTTGCGCGCTTGATTTCAACCAGTCGATGCCGGCAATCGAGCCGCTTTCGACAAGCCGCGGGTTTTCGATTTCAAATCCGGCCGGCAAGCGGTCGACGATCATCACGCGGCCGCCGGCTTCGTCGGACGAGATTTTGACCACCAGCACGAAGCGGTCGTTTTGCTTGGTGTCACTCTTGCCGCCTGCCAGGCTCTTGAGGTCAACCTTCTTGCCATCGAGCGTGTAGGCTTGCCGGTCGATTTTAAAGCCCTTGGAGACAGCGGGCTCCGGCGTCAAGGCGGCGCCGATGACCGAGATCACCGCGTCAACCGCCGCGTCACCGGTATTGGTCACTGTCAACGTGCCGTTTTTCAATTGCGCAGGCGTCAACCCGCGCAACACCGGTCCGGCGACCGGTTTGCCATCAACCGACAGCGTCGTGCCTTTGACTTCGTCGTTTAGTGCCTTGGCGGCCAGCAGCATCCACGCCTGTTCTTGCGTCGAGGTATAGCTGCGGGTCTCGTAGGCCTTGGCGATAACGCTGGCGAGTTTCGGAGTGTCAGCTTTGGCGATGCCGGTTTCGGCGGCCAGCGTCACCAGCGCTGCGCCATCGCGCAACGTCGAGCCGTAGTCGCTGCGATAGCTGCTGGTCTGCGTTGTGTCGGTCATGGCGGTCATTGCCGTCATAGCGGCTGCAAAAGCGCGCTCGGCCCGCTCCTTGTCGCCCATCATGGCGAGTGCCGCGCCGATTTGGGCTTTGGCAAGCGGCGTTGAGAAGCGCTCCAGACGGGTGTCGGCGTAGTAGCGCAGCTCACCGATCGGCGCGCGGCTGTTGCGCGCCAGCACGTAGATCGCATAGGCGCGATCCTCACCGCCCTTTTCGAAGTCTTCGGCATAGCTCAAGAAATTCTGCAACCGGTCGAGCGCGCGATTGAAGCCCTCGCGCGGCACGTTGCTGCCGGTTTCCTTGGCGCGCGTCAGGAAGTCGGTGACGTAGGCCGTCAGCCACAGGTCCGCATCCGACGGGCCCCAGACGCCGAACGCGCCGGAGCTGTGCTGCATTTCAAAGACTCTGTTGACGGCGTTCTGCACGCGCTCCTTCAGTGCCTTGTCTTCGGCGATGCCGATTTGGGCCGCCACTGCGTTGGCGTAGACCAATGGAAGGGCGCGCGACACGGTCTGTTCAGCGCAGCCATACGGATAGCGGTCGAGCTGGGTCAGAAGCGTTGGCACGTCCAGCCGGGCTGCTGGTCCGACGGACAGGTTGATGCGGGTGCGTGATGGGATCAGATCGGCGACGAGATCGCTCGATACCGTCAGTTTGCCGCCGTTTTCCTTGAGCGAAGAGATGGTTGTGCGTTTGATGTCACCGGCTGGCGGCAACACGTCGAACGTCATCTCACGCTTGATCGCGATATCGTTGGGTCCCGTCACGTTGATCTTGAGCGTGACCGGGCCAACGTCCTTTGGCTTAAAGGTCATGCGCTCGGATTTGCGTTCGCCGGTCTTGAGCTCAGGCGCTTTTTCGCCGATCGCCGTCAGGCGTTCGTTTGAGGCGTCGCCCTGCTTTTCAGCGAGCGCGATTTTGTAGGCGGCCGGCGGGCCTTCGATGTTGTGGACATCAAAGCCGAGGCTGACCTCGTCGCCCAGTGTCAGGAAGCGGGGGGCAGATACCGTGAGCGCCACGGCGTCGCGCACGATTAGGTCGCCCGAGGTGTGGCCGACCTTGTCGGCGCTCCAAGCGACTGCCATGACGCGTACGGTGCCATTGAAGTCCGGCATGACGAAGTCGATCTTCGCTGTGCCATCCGCGCCGACTTTGACGATGCCGGAATAGAGCGACACGATCGTCTCAACCGTCGGGTTGCCCTGCATTTGCGGACCCGAGCCGTCGCCGCCGGATTTCAGCTTGCCGCGTTCGGCGCGCATGCCGTCAATCAGGCGGCCGTAGTAGTCGCGGATTTCAAAGCTCAGCTTCTGCTGGGCGTTGAACCAGGCTTCCGGCGCTGGCGTTTCATACTTCGTCAAATTGAGAATGCCGAGATCGACGGCTGCGACCGCGACGCGCGCGTCTTCGCCGCTGGCAATGCCCTCGATCTTGACAGGTATCGTGACCGTGCTGCCGGATTTGACTTTCTCTGGCAGGGTCACTGCCACCTTCAATTGTTTGGTGCTTTGGTCGAGCGCCAGCCATTTGACGCCAATGGCGCGGCCCGGCATACGCTTTTGGGCTTCGTCCATCGGGCGGTATAGCAAGGCCGTGACATACGCGCCCGGACCCCAGCCGTCCGCGACGTCTATTGATACTTCGCCGCCGCCTTTGGCGATTTCGGCTTCCTTGATGGCGTGCACGCCGTTGCCGAGCACCGAGATCAGGGCTTTGCCGCCGAGCTTCGAGGCGATGCGCAGTTTTGCGGTTTCGCCGGCTTTGTAGGTTTCCTTGTCGAGCGCGATGTCGAGCTGCTCGGGGCTGTCGACGGCTTCGCCAGAGGTGTACCAGCCGGCGTTGAACGTCACGCTTGAAGCTGGACCATTGACTTCGGCCGAGGCGACGTCGAGGCGATAGCGGCCCCAGCCAAGCTTCTGCACGATTTTTGCCGGGGTATCGGCGGCAGCCGTCAGCACGCCGTTACCGATCTTGCGCTTGAGCGTCACGGCTTCATAGGTCCAGTTGCCGTCGCGGCGGTACCACTGCCAATTCATATCAAGCCGGGTCAGCGTCCAAGCCAGATTGCCGGTGGCAGCGGGTTTGCCGCTCGCGTCCAACAGCACGACATCGAATGCCGCGTCTTCGTCTTCCTGCGCGTTGATGCCCTGGAACAGCGGCTTGATGCCGATGCGGGCTTGTTTCATATCGACCGGGATCGTGACCTTGCGCTCAATCGTGCGGCCGCCCTGCTCGCGCAGTTTGACGATGACGTCGGCTTCGAGCGGGCGTGCGGTCTTCGGGATTGCCGGCAGCGTCAGCGCAATGGCCGCCTTGCCGCTGGCGTCGGTGACGAGGCTGGCGTCGAGCGGCTGGCGCACAGGATTGACGAATTCGTCTGTTTGGCCGAACTGGTAGCCAGCAAAGCCCGGGACATCCGCGTTGGCAAGTTTGACGATGATCTCACCTTCAAGCCCAAGGCCGGCGGCCGGCGGGCCGTAGAGATAGCGTCCGTCAGCTTTCAGTGTCTGGGGTTGTTCTGGCGATATGGCCGCAGCCGACGGCTCGAGCTTCATGTCGAGCCGTTCGGGCACAAAATCTTCAACCAGGAACGCGCGTTCGGCGATCGCTGGGTCCTTGGGATCGGTGTGCAGCCACAGCCGCCAGGTGCCCGTCATCGCGGTTTTGGCGAGCGGGATCGTCACCGCGCGGCCGCCGAGCCCCTGGTCATTCAGCACCAGACGCGTTTGTTCGACGCCGTCGGGGCGCGCGACGATGAGCGTCGTCGGGATGGCTGATCCCTTGCCCGCGCGATCTCGCACGAGCGCGGTGATGTTGATCTCTTCGCCGGCCCGATAGACGCCGCGCTCGGTGTAAACATACGCGTCGATCGGGCCCGATGCATCGCGGCCCTTGACGCCA
Organism: Hyphomicrobium sp.; assembly: GCA_031369245.1. GTDB lineage: Bacteria > Pseudomonadota > Alphaproteobacteria > Rhizobiales > Hyphomicrobiaceae > Hyphomicrobium_B. The sequence goes on from JANMOL010000474.1 coordinate 3,751, forward strand.
CGATCCGACAGATCAAAGGCATTCAGTGTCAGATCGAGGAAGGCGTATTCACCGGCGCCTTTTTCAGCAACCAGGATCGCGGGTGCCGCGCCGCCTTCACCTTTGGCGATGGCACTGTCGAATTTGGCGTAGCCTTTGGCGTCGGTCTTGCCGGTCGCCAGCACCTCGTTGTTGCGGGCAACCAGGCGGACATCAACGCCGGCCATGGCGGTCGCATCGGCCAGTGAGCGCACAAACGCGTGGATGCCGTCGCTGCCGGAAAATGCCGTCAGGCCAAGATCGGAGACGATGAACCACTGCGTGGCGCGCTGGCCGTCATCGCCTTTTGATTTTTCAGACGGCTTGGCGACCATGACGTAGGCGCCGGGCTCGAGTTTGCCCGTGGCGTCGGCGACGGGCAGCGCGGTGGTGACCTCTTCGTTGAGTTTGGCGGCGATGTCCATCTCGCCGGTGAAGACTTTGACGCCCGACTTTTCGCGGATGTTATCGATCTCATAGCTCGAGAGCTGGTGCTGGAAATCGCCGGATTGCAGGGTCGCTGCTAAGCTGCGATCGCCGATCCGGTAGACTTCCACTTCGATTTTGCGGGTGTTGGTTGTGACCACCGGGATGCCCTGCTGGCCGCGGCTTGGCAGCACGTAGGATTTTCCCGTGAAACGCACCAGTGCTGCACGATCCGGCACGTAGATGCCAAGGTCGGCCGTCTTGTTCAGGCTCTCGCCGACTTCGGACGGCAGGCCTGCGCGGATCTGCACCTGATAGCGCGCGCCATGCTGCAAGCCTTCGATGCACAGCTGCTTGCCGTCCTGGACGAGCGTCTGCGGATCCTTGCCATCGACCGACACGAACTTGGCAACATCGGTCTGGGTGCGCGACAAGTCTTCCGAGAATTGCAAGCAGACGCGCGGCGGCGTGGCTTCGCTATCGGTCTTGTAGTCGATCATGCGGAAGCCGTGTTCAGCCCGCAGTTTGTCATAAGCTTCGCGCGCCGCCTGATTGTCGGCTGTCTCAACACTCAATTTCAGCGCATCGATCGCCGGGCGCCAATAGGAGCGGCGCTCAAGCGTTTGACCGAGCACCAGTAGCGCGCGCGATTTCTGCGCTGGGAATGGCTGCTGGTCGTGCTGATCCTCGTCGTGACGATCATCAACGCGCGGTTGTCGCCGTTCTTTCTGAATGGCGATAACCTGCTGCGCACCACCTCCGATTTCATGGAGATCGGGATCATGATGCTGCCGATCGTCTTTATCATCATCACGGGCAACATCGACCTCTCGATCGCCTCGGCGCTGGGGCTGGCGGCCTCGCTGATGGGCTGGCTGTTTATGGGCGGCTGGAACATCTGGGCGGCGGCCGGCGTGGCGCTGGGCGTGAGTGTGCTGGCCGGGCTGTTGAATGGCTTCCTGATCGCGCGATTGAAGCTGCCCGCGCTGGTAGTGACAATCGGCACGCTGTCGTTCTACCGTGGCCTGGCGTACGCGCTACTGGGCGACCAGGCCGCGCGCGGCTACCCGCCGGCGTTTGCATACCTGGGCCAGGGCACGCTGCCGGGAACGCGCATCCCGTTCGCGCTGCTGCTGTTCGCGCTGCTGGCGCTTATCTTTGGCCTGGTGCTGCACAAAACCACCTTTGGGCGCTTCCTGTACGCCATCGGCAACAACGAGCCGGCCAGCCGCTACTCGGGCGTGCCGGTCGAGCGGATCAAGATGATCGTGTTCGTACTTTCGAGCATGATGGCCGCGCTGGCCGGGTTTATTCTGGCGGCGCGCTTCGGCAGCACGCGCCCAGATATCGGCACCGGCCTGGAGCTGACGGTGATCACCGTGACGGTGCTGGGTGGCGTGAGCATCTCCGGCGGGCGCGGCACCCTGGGCGGCGCGGTGCTGGCGCTGATCCTGGTCGGCATTCTGCGCTTCGGCATGGGCCTGATCAATTTGCAGGGCCAGGTGCAGGATATTGTGATCGGCCTGCTGCTGATCCTCTCGATCCTGTTGCCGTTGCTGGGCGGGAAGTTGTCGATCGGGATCGCGTGGCGCAGGGAGACGATATTGCGGGCGGCGATGGCGGTGGCGGTGGTGCTGCTGTTTGGCTGGTTTTTCTTCTGGTCACGCGGGCTGATTCTGACGTGATGGCGGTACTTTATCTTCTTTTTGTTGTTCGTTTTTTCGCTCTGCAAGCGAAAAACGAACAACAGATACAATGTTTCGTCCCTGCAATCCTTAACAACGAAAGGAGCATGCCTATCGCAAAATATAAGCTCACGTTTCAAGTGTGACCTTTGAAGATGATAAAGGAGTTTTCCATGCGGAACAAACACA
>JANMOL010000546.1:0-5132 GCA_031369245.1 Hyphomicrobium sp.
GCGCCGTCATCGAACTCGTTGACCGCGACATGGCGGCCAAGGGCCGCGAAGACAAGGCCCGCCACGAAGAGATGCTGAAAAACCAGGACAGCGCCAGCGCGTAATGCGCTGCACGCTGGCCTTTAGAAGTCGGACATTGCAAACGCCCTGGCGGAACCGAGCCGGGGCGTTTTTGCGTTTTCCCTCTCCCCGGCCTGATCCGGCGGGGTTAGGGTGACGGGTGCAGATGGCGGGCTGTAAAATCTTCCCCGGCATCTTTTTGCGCACCGGCCGAGACGCATTTTGAAAGGTAATTCTCATGACCGGCCAAACCGTCCTCGTCACCGGCGCGTCTGGCTTTATCGCCAAGCACGTCATCGCCGAGCTGCTGCGGCGCGGATATGCCGTGCGTGGCACGCTGCGCGATCTGACCAAAGCCGATGACGTGCGGCGCGCGGTGCAGCGTGCGGGCGCGGGCGATGGCGCAGATCCCGCGCGGCTGACATTTGCCGCCGCCGATTTGCTGGCCGACAAGGGCTGGGACGACGCCGTGGCCGGCAGCGCGGCCATTGTCCACACCGCATCACCTTTTCCCGTCCAGCAGCCCGACGACGCCAACGATGTCATCGGCCCGGCGCGCGATGGCACCTTGCGGGTGCTCAATGCCGCCACCCGCGGGCACATCGCGCGGGTCGTGCTGACCTCGTCCACCGTCGCAGTCATGTATGCCAAGGACTACATGCCGGGCTACGTCTTCACTGAAGCGGATTTCACCGATGAAACGCGCGAGGGGCTGACGCCCTATATACGCTCTAAGACGATCGCTGAGAAAGCTGCCTGGCAGTTCGTCAAAATCACGCCCGGCGCGCCGCAGCTGACGGTCATCGCACCGGCGTTCGTTCAAGGCCCGGCGCTCGATGCCGACCTGTCAACCTCGCATGAGCTGATGTGCTTGATGGCGGCTGGCAAGTATCCAGCGTCGCCCAAGATAACCTTTCCGGTGTGCGATGTGCGCGATGTCGCGACCGCCCACGCCGAGGCGATGATCAATCCCAAAGCCGCTGGTGAGCGCTTCATCATCGCCGAGGGTGAAACGCGGCTGTTCGATATCGGCCAGCGGATGGTGGCTGAATGCCCCGATCTCAAATCGAAGGCGCCGAAGTTTGAGCTGCCCGATGCCGCCGTCCGGGCGTTGGCGGTTGTCGATAAGCGGTTGCGCACGATCCTGCCGGAGCTCGGCAGTCACCGCATCTGCTCGAACGCAAAGGCCAGGACGGTTCTCGGGCTGACGTTGCGCGGACCTGAAGAAGCGATTGCCGCCGCCGCCCGCTCGCTGCGCGATTTGAAGCTGATCTAAGGGCGCCAAAAAATAAAAACGCGCCGCACGGGCTGGCCGCGGGCGCGTTTTTTTGTCAGTGGCCGTGCGCCAACCTACATCTTGGTCATCGCCTTGATGTTGTCCATCCCGGCCTTGAAGATGCCGTCAATCACATCACGCGCCTCTTTGTCGGTCTTGCCGTTGGCGTCGAAAACAGCCGACCATGCAAAGTTGATCTCGTCTTCGTCGTCGTCATCCGGCGTCAGCGCGAACTGCCCCGTGTAGCCCTTGACCGGCAGCGGGCTCTCGACAATCTCGTACTTGTAGAAATTGTCCTTTTTCTCCAGCAGCTTTTCCTTGATCTTGCCGCCGTCCTTGAGCGTCAGCGTGCGAAACGTCACATCGCCCTCTGTGCTCTCATCGCAACTGGCAATCGCTGGATGCCAGTCCTTGATCGAGCACCAGCCGCCGAATTTGGCCCACAGGTCAGCGCGGGATTTGTCCATCGCCTTGCCATCGACTTTGATTTCCGCCTTCTTGCCGACGGCCAGGCTGCCGGCACAGGCCGCGCCCGATGCCGGCACCAAAAGCGCCAGTGCGAGAGCGGCCGCGTGTGAAAGTTTCATGGTCATTTCCTCATTTTTCAGCCACGTCTCGTTGTCAAACGGCAGCAGTCTGCTTGCCGCCAGAGGCGCTTGCGCAAAATTGGTACACTATTACACACGTCGACAAAAGCCGGGTAGCCCATCACGCGACTGTCACATCGCAGTGATCGGCGGACCGGACGGCGGCGGGACGAAAACGCTGCTTTTACAAATTGTGGAATAAGGGACGCCCGATTGGCTGAGGGCGGAAAGACATGAGCACTAAGAAATCCAGTTTCATCGTTTATGGCGCTATAGCCGCTGCCATCTTCGTTGCCGGCGTCAGGCTGGCGACATCCGGCGATACGCCGCTCGCGACGCCAGCGCTGGCGCAACAAAAAGCTCCGCCGCCATCGCGCGAGGCTGCCCAGTATTCGTTCGCGCCAATCGTGCGCAAAGCCGCGCCTGCCGTGGTCAACGTTTACGTTCGCTCGCGGGTGCAAGCCGTCAACTCGCCGTTCGCCGATGATCCGATGTTTCGACGGCTGTTCGGCGACCGGTTTGGCCAGCCATCGGAGCGCATCCAATCGTCGCTCGGGTCCGGTGTCATTATCGACGCCAGCGGCATCGTCGTCACCAACACCCACGTCGTGAAAGGCCGCGGCGAGACCGAAATCCGCGTCGCGTTGTCTGATAAGCGCGAGTTCGACGCCAAGGTCGTCACGCTCGACGAAAAATCTGATATCGCGATCCTCAAGCTCGAGGGCGTAACGGAGAAATTCCCAACCCTCGAGTTTGAAGATTCCGACAGTTTGGAAGTCGGTGACCTGGTGCTGGCGATCGGTAACCCCTTCGGCGTCGGCCAGACCGTCACGAGCGGCATCGTCTCAGCGCTCGCCCGGTCCGAGGTCGGCGCGTCCGATCAGCAGGTGTTTATTCAAACCGATGCCGCCATCAATCCCGGCAATTCGGGCGGCGCGCTCGTCGATATGGCTGGCCGCCTTGTTGGCATCAACACGATGATCTTTTCAAAAACCGGCGGCTCGGTCGGCATCGGCTTCGCGATTCCCTCAAACCTCGTCAAAGTTTACGCCGAGAGCGCCGCCAGCGGCCGCAAGGTCGAGCGGCCGTGGCTGGGAGCTAAACTCGAAGCTGTGACGCGCGAAGTCGCCGAAGGCCTCGGCATCGATCGCATCGCGGGCGCTGTGGTCACGCGTGTTTCGAACAAGGGCCCGGCCGCGACGGCGGGCTTGGAACCGGGCGATGTCATCACCCGCGTCGATGGCGTGGAGGTGTCGGACGCACGCTCGGTCTACTACCGGCTGACGACCAAAGGGATCGGCCAATCCGTGACGCTCTCGGTCATCCGCAAAGGTAAGCCGGTTGATGTCACGATCGGGCTGGTCGCCGCGCCCGCAGCCGGCAAAAACGACATCAAGAACCTGTCGGGCAATCACCCGATGGACGGGGCGCGCGTCTCGACTATTTTGCCAGCGCTGGCGGATGAAATGAACCTCAACCAGACCGACGGCGTGGTCGTTCTATCGGTGCGCGATGGCTCGGCCGCGCAAAGTCTTGGCTTCCGGGCGGGCGACATCATCGCCGACATCAACGGCGGCAGAATTGCGAACGTCACTGATATCGAAGCCGCGCTCGGCGCGCGCCAGCGGTTGTGGCAGATCTCGGTCAAGCGCGGCGAGCGCACCCTTCAGCTGCAAGTTCCAGGTTAGGCCCGATGCATATCCTTACTGCTGGTGCGCTGTATTTCGCGACCACCTACGCCGCAGGCTTCATCTTCGGCTCGCTGCGTGAACTGTTCGTTGTGCCGCGCCTTGGCCAGCTGGCCGCCACACTGATCGAGACGCCGGTCATGCTGACGGTTGTCTATTTCGCCGCGCGCTGGGTCACCGGCCGCTTTGGCGCGCCGCTGTCATCCAGCGAACTGCTGGCGATCGGCGCGATCGGCTTTGGCCTGCTGATGACTGCGGAAGGCATCTTTTCGGGCATGACGCGCGGCTGGTCGCTGGCGCTTTGGCTCGGCCATTTCAAAACCGCCGACGGCGCCATTTCGCTGGTGCTGTTTGTTCTGTTCGCGTTCATGCCGCTGTTCGCCTGGCAGCGCTAACGGGCGCTCGGCATTTACTATCCCGATCGAACGCCCCGCGCTGCCGATAAGCTGACACATTCAAAGCCGACCTTGCCGCCATTCAAAGCGAGTGATCTCAGCAAGGGGCTAGAGCGCGCATGTCAGACCACCACGGCGTCCTGATCATCGGCGAAGATGCCGTCCTTAAAGGCGAGGTCAGAAACGCCAAACGTGTCGAAGTGCGCGGCACGCTCGACGGCGGTGTTGCAGCCGAGCGCGTAATTGTCCACGAGCACGGCCGTCTCGCGGGCCATATGAAATCGGAAAGTGCTGAAGTCTCCGGCACCGTGACCGGCGATATCCGCGTCAATCATTTGATCGCGATCAAGAGCACGGGCTCGGTCTCTGGCCACGTCAAATACGGCCGCCTCGCCATGGACGAGGGCGCTAATCTCGCAGCTCAAGTCCGCAATGTGCCGCCGTCGATTGCCGGTGATCTCGATCTGACGGTCTCGAAGGGCCGTTCGGTTCGCATCACGACTGCTGATCTATCGGCCATCGATCCCGACGACGCACCCGAAAACCTGACCTTCAAGGTTTCGAACGCGCTCGGCGGGCATCTAAGCCGAGCGCAGGCCCCGCGTATCGCCATCGACAGCTTCACGCAGGCCGAACTGGCGGGCGGCCAAGTGCATTTCACCCACGATGGCACGGACGCGCCGTCGGCCAGCTTCGCGGTCGTTGTGGCCGATGATGACGGCACGACGTCAGGCGATGCGCAAACCGTCAAAGTGGCGGTCAGGGCTTAAGTTTTGAGCCTAAGTTTTTGGGCCCAAGTTCTGGGCCTAAGTTTTTGGGCTTAAGGTGCAGTCCGGCAAGCGTGCTCTATCGCCTTGGCCGCCGTGCCCGCTATAACGGGCGTCATGGCCAATCTGTTCGAAGCCGCCGGTTTGGAAAAAAGCGCGCCGCGGCCGCTGGCCGACCGGCTGCGCCCCCAGACGCTCGCTGAGGTCGCGGGCCAGGATCACATCTGCGGGCCCGACGGAACGCTGACGCGGATGTTGAAATCCGGCCGCGTGCCGAGCCTCGTGCTGTGGGGTCCGCCGGGCTCCGGCAAGACCACGATCGCGCGGCTGTTAGCTGGCGAAACCCATCTGGCCTTCGA
>JANMOL010000559.1:0-6706 GCA_031369245.1 Hyphomicrobium sp.
CCACGCGATGCGCTATCCCCATGTGTTTTCCCCAATCACCCTCAACAAGCTGACGCTACCCAACCGCATCTACAGCACAGCGCATGCGGAAGTTTACGCCGACGCCGACGGCATGCCCGGCGATCGTTACATTCGCTACTACGAAGAGAAGGCCAAAGGCGGTCTCGGCATGGCCATCTGCGGCGGCTCGAGCCCGGTCTCGATCGATATTCCGCAAGGCGCATGGCGGCCTGTCAACCTGACGACCGACCGGGTCATCGAACCACTCGCCCGGCTAGCAGAAACCGTCCACCGGCACGGCATGAAAATCATGATCCAGGCAACCCACATGGGCCGCCGGTCGGCCTATGCGGGAGATCCCTGGCCACACCTCGTCTCGCCCAGCGGCGTCCGCGAACTCGTGCATCGCGGCAACGCCAAGGTTATCGAAATTGAAGATATTCGCCGCATCGTCCGTGATTTCGCGATCGCGGTGAAACGGGTCCAATCAGCCGGCATGGACGGCGTCGAAATTTCTGCAGCCCACCAGCATTTGATCGACCAGTTCTGGTCGCCGCGCACCAACATGCGGACCGACGACTACGGTGGCAGCCTCGCTAACCGCATGCGCTTTGGTATCGAGGTGCTGACCGCCGTCCGCGAAGCCGTCGGCCGCGATTTCTGTGTCGGCCTCAGAATGTGTGCCGACGAATTCCACGATGACGGGCTCGATCATGCGGTACTAAAGGACATCGCTCAGATCATGTCAGAGTCCGGCCTCATCGACTTCATCAGCGTGATCGGATCGGGCGCCGACACCCACAACAAAATCGCCAATTGTATGCCGCCCATGGCGCTGCCGCCGGAACCGTTCGTGCATTTGGCGGCAGGCATAAAGGCCGTATCGAAGGTTCCCGTTCTGCACGCCCAGGCCATTCGCGATATCACGCAGGCCGAGCGCATTTTGGCCAACGGCCTCGTCGATATGTGCGGTATGACGCGGGCCCACATCGCCGACCCGCACATGATGTCCAAAATTCGCGATGGCCGCGAAGATCAGGTCCGGCAATGCGTTGGCGCCAACTATTGCATCGATCGCCAGTACTTCGGGCAAGATGTTCTTTGCATTCAAAACGCCGCAACCTCGCGCGAAGCGACGATGCCGCACATCATTACGCCAGCGAAAGGCCTCAAGCGCCGTGTCGTTGTCATTGGCGGCGGGCCCGCAGGCCTGGAAGCCGCTCGTGTCTCACGCTCACGCGGCCACGACGTGGTTCTATTCGAGCGCAATGAAGCGGTCGGTGGCCAGGTCAATCTGGCAGCCAAAGCCCCGCAGCGTGAGCAAATGGCCGGGATCATTCGCTGGTTCGATATGGAAACCAAGCGCTTGGGCGTCGACCGTCGTCTCGGTGTCGAGGCCGATGCCGAAACTGTTCTTGCAGAGCGCCCCGACATCGTCGTTGTCGCAACCGGCGGACGAAGTTTCACCGATCAAGTGGCAGCGTGGGGCGTCAAGGACGGCTTGGCGGTCAGTTCGTGGGACATCCTGTCGGAAAAAGTCCAACCGGCGAAAAACGTTCTGGTCTATGACGGGATCAGCGCACACGCAGGCTTTGGCACCGCCGACTTTTTGGCAAGCCGCGGCAGTCTTGTGGAAATCGTCACGCCTGATGTAAAAATTTCTGACGATGTCGGCGGCACGACCTTCCCAATTTTCTACCGCCGGCTCTACAGCCAGGGCATCATTGCAACGCCCAACACATGGCTCGATCGCGTCTACGCCGAAGGTAATAAAAAAATCGCGGTGCTCCGCAACGAATATACAGAACAGCTGGAAGAGCGCGCCGTCGATCAGGTGGTGATCGAAAACGGCATCACGCCGAACGACGGTCTTTACTGGCAGCTGAAGGACCGCGCGCTCAACCGCGGACAAACGGATCTGCAATTGCTCTACGATGCGCAACCCCAGCCGTCGCTGAGCCAAGCGACAGGCGACGGCCGCTTCCTCATGTTCCGCATCGGCGATTGCGTCTCGATGCACAACATTCACGCAGCGATTTATGATGCGCTTCGCTTGTGCAAGGACTTTTGATCATGGCCCTGGCCTCGGCCATCACAACGCTGTTCTGGTGTGCCGCCGCAACGCTGGCCATCGGCATCGCCCGGCGTGCGCTGCTGTGGCGATCTGGACGCGCAACGGACATCGCCTGGGCTGGGCTTCTTGAAATCCCGAAACGCTATTTCGTCGATCTGCACCACGTCGTGGCGCGCGATCCCTATATCGCCCGCACGCACATCGCCGTCGCAGGTGGCGCGATCGCAGCGCTCGCACTTGTCGCGCTCAACTATGGCTTCGGTCTCTACTGGCCGTTTCTGGATTGGGCGATCATCGCTGCCGCCCTGGTCATGCTGACCGGAGCAGTCTTCGTTTGGCTGCGCCGCATCGATACCCCGGCCCGCCTGTCGCGCGGGGATTGGAGCCGTCTGCCCTATACGCTAGCGGCTTTTGCGCTTGGTCTCGCCATCACGATCGCGATCTCCCCTGGCACGGCGTCGTCGGCTATCGCGATCGTTGCGCTGCTGTTGCTGCTCGCCGGATCAGCCGAACTTGCGCTTGGCATCGGCGTCGGCGGGCCGATGAAACATGCCGTCGCAGGCTTGTTGCACCTCGCATTCCACCCGCGGCCTGAACGCTTCGCGGGGGCCCGCTCAACGGCACTGAAACCCTTAGCACTCGACCGCGCTGAATTTGGTGTCGGCAAGCCGGGCGACTTCGCCTGGAATCAGCTGTTGAGCTTCGATGCCTGCGTACAGTGCGGCAAGTGCGAGGCGGCCTGCCCTGCTTTTGCAGCCGGTCAACCGCTCAATCCCAAGAAGCTCATCCAGGATCTGGTCGTTGGTATGTCGAGCCGCAGCGATGCGGACTACGCCGGAAGCCCCTACCCGGGAATTCCGGCCGGTCAACACCGCGGCGCGCCCAAAGACCCGATCGTTCCAGATTTGATCGAAGCGCAGACGCTCTGGTCGTGCACAACGTGCAGAGCCTGTGTCGAAGAATGCCCGATGTTGATCGAACATGTCGATGCCATCGTCGGCATGCGCCGTCACCTCAATCTGGTCCGGGGTGAAGCGCCGGGAAAGGCCGCAGAAACCCTGGCAAACCTGCGTGAAACCGAAACGCAGGGCGGGTTTGCCCGGGCATCGCGCTACAACTGGGCCGTTGATCTCGGCGTCGAAACCGCGCAACCCGGCACGCCGGTTGACGTTTTGCTGATGGCTGGAGAAGGCGCGTTCGAGATGCGGTATCAGCGCACGCTGCGCGCGCTCGTGACGTCTCTTAAGGCAGCCAACGTCGACTTCGCCATCCTTGGCGCAACCGAGTGCGATACCGGCGACACGGCACGGCGTCTAGGCGACGAAGCCACGTTCCAGCATCTCGCACGCCGCAACATCGCAACGCTGGGCGCGTTGAGCTTCCAGCGTATTGTGACGCCTGACCCGCACGTGCTGCACAGCTTAAAGAATGAGTATCCAGCGCTCGGCGGCAATTATACCGTGCTGCATCACACGACGTTTTTGGCATCGCTGGTGAGCGAGCAACGGTTGCACCTCAATCCGTCCGCCGAAGCTCGGCCGCTGACCTATCACGACCCGTGCTATCTCGCGCGCTACAACGGCGAAACCGACGCGCCGCGCGCCCTGTTAAGAAAAATGGGTATCAAGGTTCACGAAATGCAGCGCTCAGGATTGTCCGGCCGCTGTTGCGGTGGCGGTGGCGGCGCGCCGCTGACCGACATTCCCGGCAAGCAGCGCATTCCCGATATCCGCATGGCCGACGCGCGCACGGCAGGGGCGCGGGTCGTCGCGGTCGCGTGCCCGCAGTGCACCGCGATGCTCGAAGGCGTGGCCGGCGACCGGCCGGACGTGCTCGACATCGCCGAGCTGGTCGCGGCTAGCCTGGAGGCGCGGGCATGAGCATCATCAAGCGCATCGATCCGCGCCGCCAAGCCAAGCTCACACCGGCGGGGCTCCGCAGGATTGTGCTCGGAGATACCAGCCCAGGCGATCAACACCCGTCCGCCCGTGCGACGGGTCATCAGGCGCCACCGAAACCTGCGCGCCAACGCCAGCCGTCCAAGCAATGGTTTATGGCGGTTGTGCACGCCGATCGCGGCCGGCTTGATGAACACGCCCGCCAGGTCATCGCAGCCGCCGCCATTCTCGCAACGCCAGATACCGGCGTTGTCGCCGTCATCCTGGGCGATTTTTCGGGCAGCGCTGCATCGACGGGCGCCGATTGTGTTGTCGTTGTGCCTGACATTGATCGTAGCCAGTATCAGCCCGAGCGCGCCGTAGCGGCAGTGATCGCATTGATCAGAGACTATGATCCTCAACACATTTTCATGCCTGACAATGGTGACGGCGACGGCGATCTTGGACGCCGTCTGATCGTCACACTGAGCGGCACGGCTGCAACCCACGTCGCCGAACTCAGCGACAAGCACGTCGCTGCCTTCTGGTCAGGCGGCGCGCAATGGGCGACGGCCGGGCTACCCCGCTTCGTGCTGCTGGAAGCCGGTGCCGCTGATGCCCAACTGCCATTCACCGGCGTTGCCGAAATGATCAAACACCAGCCGCCGGAAACCGGGTTGACGCAAAAAGCACAATGTCGCGATCTCGGTCTGCACGCCGTGGATGCCGCGCACATCGCTCTGGAAGAAGCCGATTTCATCGTGTCAGGCGGCAATGGTGTGCGCAACGTGGACACGCTTGAAGCGCTGGCTCATGCGCTCGGAGCAGCGATCGGTGCTAGCCGCGTTGCCGTCGATGATGGCCGCTTTGCCCGCAATAAGCAGATCGGCGCATCCGGTAAATCCGTCAGCGCCAGCACCTACATCGCCGTCGGGATCTCCGGTGCCGTTCAGCATTTGCAAGGCATCAAAGACTGCCGCCACGTCATCGCCATCAACCGCGATGCCGGCGCTCCGATCATCAAGCGCGCTGACCTGACTGTGATTGGCGATGCCGAAGACATCATGCGGGCGCTGCTGACCGCACTGGGGCAGACGCGCAATGTTACCAATAAAACGGAGGCCGCATGACAGGCACTTCGTGGTCCGTCGCCGTTCTCGTGTCAGCTGGCCGTCATCCGCAAACCGGCGCGTCGCGGGCGTGCCGCGGGGACGCGATTGCCATGGCCCTCGGCCGCAAAATTGCGGGTGACGCGCTGCGCATCGTTCATGCTGGCAGCGCTGACGAGGCGGCACTCAAAGACTATTTGGCGCTTGGCGCGGCAACGCTGGAAGTCGTGCCTGTGTCATCACACGAAAATCCAATCCCTGCCCTTGTGGCCCATCTAAAAGACGTCGATCTCATCCTCACTGGGTGCCGCACCGAGACCGGCGCGGGCAGCGGGCTACTGCCGTATGCACTGGCGTCAGCCCTCGACCGGCCGGTCATCGCCAATGTGCTGAGCGCCAGGATTGAGCGCGAGGTAATGCGTGTCGAACAGTTCCTGCCGAAAGGCCGGCGGCGCAGCATCGCCGCACCGCTGAACACCGTGCTGTCCGTGCACCCGCACGCACCGGTGCCGCTGACGTATGCGTTCGCGCGCCAGCAGTCGGGCCGCATCACGCCAGCGCTGCCATCCAGCCGGCCGGCGGCACAGCCAGAAAACCTGTATACCCCGTTGGCTTGGTCGGTTGAGCCATCGCCACGAAGGCCGGTGCGCCTTAAAGCCGAGGAAATCAGGTCTGGTCACGACCGCATGCTGTCCGCTGTTGCACCAGAGTCAAAAGGCGGCTCTGTCGCAATTGAGGGCAGTTCTGTCGAGAAAGCACAAATGTTGCTGATGTACCTGAGAGACAATCGGCTGATAGATTTTTAGGGAGCCGAGCCGGAGTTTACGCCATGCAGATATCCAACGAAATCCGGACACTGATCTCGCGCCGCCGGCCAGGATACAGCCTGGAGGCGCCATTTTACCGGCACAAGGATATATTCGACCTCGACATGCAGGCCATATTCGGCCGCCACTGGATTTATGCCGGCGTCGAACCCGATATTCCCGAACCGGGCGACTATTTCACGGTGCCGCTCGGCCGTGCCTCGGTCATCGTCGTGCGCGATGACGACATGGCGATCCGCGCCTTTCACAATGTCTGCCGCCATCGCGGCGCACGGTTATGCGATGCCATGAAGGGCAGCGTCGGCAACATCGTTTGCCCCTACCACCAATGGACCTACGATTTGAGCGGTAAGCTCATTCACACCGAACATATGGGCGACAATTTTGATCGCAGCCAGTTCAGCCTCAACAAAGTGCACGTCGGCAATGTCGCAGGCCTGCTATTCATTTGTCTGGCAGATGAGCCGCCAGCAGATTTTGAGCAGATGCGCCGGGAAATGGAGCCCTACATCCTTCCGCACCGGATTGCCGATTGCAAAGTCGCTTTCGAGGAGGACTTGATCGAGAACGGAAACTGGAAGTTCACGATGGAGAACAACCGGGAGTGCTATCATTGCAAAGCCAACCACCCGGAACTGACCATCTCGCTCTACGAATTTGGTTTTGGCTATCAGCCATCGCCCGAGAACGCCAGCGAAGTTCGCGCCTTCAAAGACCTCATCAAGCGCGAGCACGCACGCTGGGAAGCGTGCGGTTTGCCATCAGTCGAAATTGATTGCCTGGATTCACGCGCCACAGCCTTCCGCACCGAACGTCTGC
>JANMOL010000641.1:0-5554 GCA_031369245.1 Hyphomicrobium sp.
GCGGGATTTCGCGCTCTATCTGCAAAGCCAAGCCTCGCGCATGTTCGCCGTCGATATTCACCCCGGCGCCCGCTTCGGCCAGGGCATCATGCTCGATCATGCGACCGGGCTCGTGGTCGGCGAAACCGCCGTCGTCGGCGACAATTGCTCGTTCCTGCACGCGGTCACACTCGGCGGCAGCGGCAAAGAAAGCGGCGACCGCCATCCCAAGATCGGCAACAACGTGTTGATCGGTGCCGGTGCCAAGGTCCTTGGCAACATCAAAGTCGGCCATTGCTCGCGCATCGCGGCAGGCTCCGTCGTGCTGTCGGAAGTACCCTCCAACGTCACCGTCGCGGGTGTGCCAGCCAAGGTTGTTGGGCCAGCGGGATGCCCCGAGCCCTCCCGCTCCATGGATCAGGGCTGGGTCGACGATTTCGGCGGTCTGTAATGCACGAACTTTCAGGAGAACGGCCTTGAAGAAAGACGAACTCGCCCGCGTCCAGAGCTATCTGCGCAAAACGTTTGGCACGCCCACGCTGGAAGTCCGCGTGCAGCCCAAGAAAGACGATATGGCGGAAGTTTTCATCGCCGGGGAATTCGTCGCCGCACTCTACAAGGAAGTCGAGGACGGCGAGACCTCCTACCAACTGCAAATGGCCATCCTCGACATGGATCTCGAAGGTGTTTGAGACGTCATGTGACGGATGCGGCACGTCTTCCACTCCCGGCACGGGAGAGGAAGCCCCGGCGGCTCCGGCTTCAGAGCGCAAGCACGGCACGTCTTCCTCTCCCGGCACGCGAGAGGATGCCCGAAGGGCAGGTGAGGGACTTGATGCCGCTCTATGATCTCGATGGCGTCAGCGTCGAAACCCCTGGCGAGGGTGCGTGCTGGGTGGCACCCAGCGCCGTGTTACTCGGCAAGGTGAGGCTTGAGCCTGACGCCAGCGTGTGGTTCGGCGCGGTTCTGCGCGGCGACAACGAGTGGATCACGGTCGGCCGCGGCTCGAATGTCCAGGACGGCTGCGTGCTGCACACCGATCCCGGGTTTCCGCTGACCATCGGACCCGAGTGCACCATCGGCCACATGGTCATGCTGCACGGCTGCACCATCGGCCGCGGCAGCCTGATCGGCATCGGCTCAATCATTCTCAACGGCGCCAGCATCGGCGAGGAATGCGTCATTGGGGCCAACACGCTGATCGCCGAAGGCAAAGTTATCCCGCCGCGCTCCATGGTCATCGGTTCGCCCGGCAAAATTGTCCGCACGTTGAGCGATGATGAGGTCAAGCGCTTTGGCGGTGCCGCTGGCCGGTACGTCGCCAACTGGCAACGCTATGCCAACGGCCTCAAGCCTAGAGCCTGAACGTGCCCTGCACGATCACAGCCATCGCATAGCCGCCAAAAAGTTCGAGCCGGATGCTCGGGGGAAGCATCCGGCTCGTTAACAGGCCCGGGTGTGGGGTCGG
The DNA here is from genome assembly GCA_031369245.1 of Hyphomicrobium sp. Lineage (GTDB taxonomy): Bacteria > Pseudomonadota > Alphaproteobacteria > Rhizobiales > Hyphomicrobiaceae > Hyphomicrobium_B. Next base: position 1,449 of record JANMOL010000641.1, read on the forward strand.
GGGGGATGGCAGGGTCGTCGCCCGGACCTGAATGCGATGGGGTTGGCTGTGCGGTTACCTTTCGGGATTGGATTGCACGCCGGCGATAGCGCCCGGTGCGGTCGCGTCCGTTGCGTCGAGCGACACCCAGACCTTGGGGTCGATGTAGGATTGACGCATCACGAAATGGTACGGCGTCTGGTTCCACAGACGCACCGCCTCGACTTTGTTGTCGAGAATGAAATCGCCTTGCGAGGTGCGCGCGGTCAGCACGGCATGACCCTCGTTCTTTTCATCGCGCACAACCGTCATCAACAGGGCAGCAGCCGGCCAGCCGCGTTGCATCAGGCGGTGGCGCTTCATCAGCGCGAAGTCTTCGCAATCGCCGCGCGTCTGCGGCAGCGTCCACAGTTCGTTGACGCCATAAATTTCGATATCGGTTGCCGGCTCGATGGTGTGATTGACGGCACGGTTCAATTCGTCGAGTTCGCTCAAACGTTCTGGCGTCGCCTGGTAGCGCGCTTCATCGCTGACAGCGGTATTGCATTCGCCCGGCTGGGCTTCGCAAAAGCGCACGAAACCATACGGCGGCTGGGCGTTGCCAAACACCCGCATGAACTGCGGCGCCCGGATCGCCGGATCAAGGGCTGCAAACGTCTGCGCGCCCGCTGGCACCTCGGCTGCAAGAAAACTCAAGGCAACAACAAAACTGACGCAACCAAACTTCATCACACGCCCTCGAACACGGAACACCACTGTACAGACAGGACTTCGATTTACGGTAACGGCGCGGCCTAGCATTCGAACTAAATTTAGCTCAAATTGTAGCTTGCGGATTTTGGCAATATGGCGGGCGATTTGAGGCATCACACAACCGGCACAAACTCTTGAGAATTTTCAGGGGAATAACGTGCGCAGGCTGGCTTGATCCTGCACGGTGAAAAATTGCAACCCGACGCCGTTGGCATGATGACGGCGCACGATGGCGTGAACTTTTCCGACGTAGACTTCTTCGCCGATCGAGGGCCGCGCCGATGTCCCGACCGATGCCCCTGATGCTGAAAGATCAAGCAATTCAACATCCAGCACGACGCCTTCGTCCAAGCGCAGCGTTGTCTTGCGGCCGCTGGCGCCGGTCCGCTCGTGCTGGCGGCCGAGTTCGTCGGGGTATGCGTCGCGGTTGACCAGCCACATGATCTGCGCGGCGAGCTTTTCGCGCTTATGCTCAGAGACCTTGAATTGAAACGCAAAGCCGCCAGCAAAGGTTCGCGAGACGGTGCCTTCGAGCCCGCCGAGCTGATCGAAGTAGGCAACCACACGTTCGCCCGGCTCAACCTCCACCGCGCAGGTCACAAACGCGCCGCCGACCGAGACATTGCGGGTGGTGCAGGGATATTCGTTGCGGTCAGCGCGCATAAAGCGGCCGGCAATTTCAACCTGGAACCGCCGATGCCGCCGCAAGTCTCCGATCACCGGCGCGCTGACGCGCAGGCCGCGATCAGGGAAAACTTCGGACTGCAAACCCATGGCCGATCCTCAAAAAAAGAGCCCGGGTACAACGCTGGTACCAGTCGAGCTGTTCCTTCGCCCGGCTGACCGCCGAGAGAAACTGACTATGGCGATGGGGCACTTAATGAAGGCCTAATCAGAGCGTCATTTTTGTAAGTTCCTGGCGCGGCACGTCCTCCAGCTCCAGGAGGTGGCCATCCAGCGCGGGCCCGCCTGCGGTCACGGCGCTGATACAATCCGCCAGTTATTTGTCTTCAGGCGTGCTCAGTCCGCCGTCATAGACGCGGAATTGGCGGCGGTCGGAGCGGACAATGCGGGCTTCCCGCATGTGCGGCATGAACGGCGTTTGACGCTTGGCCTGGTCGATCATGGCGTGCGACCGGCCGTCCGGCCAGACCAGCTCGAGCGAAACAATCCGGCTTCTGGAGAGCGGCTCACTGCCAAACCACGGCTGGCGCTCGACCGGCGCGATCGAGCCCAAAACCCGGTCGATGGTTTCGCGCGTGTGCATCAGCGGCAGCAACAGCACTTCGAACTGTGCGGTCTTACCCGTTTCACTGTCCGCACAGAGCACGAATACGCAGCCCGCGCCTTGGCGCGCGATGACGGAAAACTGCCGCAGCAGCGTCAGGCGATCCTCGTTACCAAACAGATCGAAAAAGTTGACCCCGCGGAACTCAGCCCCGAAGGCTTCGCAAATCCGGGTGCCCGCTAAGCGAAAGCGCGCCGTGCTGGCGTCCACGCGCTCTAAGATAAACGTGTCGGGCAGGATGCCAGCAATCTGCGACGGCTCGATCTCGAACCGCTTCGGCGCCAGCCGGCTGCCTCGGACATCGTTCCAGTAGGCGTACAGTGCTTTGGTGATGGCTTGCTTCATGATGTCGGAAACCGGCCCCTTGAGCCCGCCAGACGGGTTAACGTCGACGGCGTGCGCCTCGCCGCCGTACCAAAGCGGAACAGCGGTCGCGGCTGGCTGTGTGTCTGAGGTCTAAGGGAGCACTGATCGTGCCACAGACCCGCGCCAGAGGAACGTGCCAGAGGAACGTGCCAGAGGAACGTGCCAGAGAGCCGGTGCTGCGCGCGCGACAAGCTGCCGCCAGTTGCCGGGCGCAGCGCGGCTCGTTAACACCAGTCGGCCGCGCTATTTGCGCAGCTCATTTACACCAGTCCGCCGCGCTATTTGCGCGGCTCGTTAAAACAAGTCCGCCGCGCTATTTGCGCGGCAGGCATTGTGTAAGAGGCACCGGGTGGCCAGTCGCGAGCCGATCTTCAACGTCCCGGGCACGGTGTTGGCGCTGATCGCGGTGCTGATTGCCGTTCACGCCGGCCGCAACCTGCTGCCGATCGAGGACAACACCTGGCTGCTGTTCGCGATGGCCTTTATTCCGGCGCGCTATGCCGGTCTTGCCGCCGATATTCCAGCCGGCATTCCAGGCGGCGACGCCGCCAGCATCACCTCATTCGTGACCCATATGTTTGTCCACGCCGACACGGTCCACCTCGCCATCAACAGCGCGTGGCTGTTAGCCTTCGGCTCGGTCTTGAACCGCCGCATCGGCGCGCTGCGTTTCCTGGCGTTTTTCACGGCCGGCGGCATTGCGGGCGCGGTTGCCTATCTGGTTGCCCATCCAGGCCTCGTCGCGCCGGTCATCGGCGCCTCGGGCGCGGTCGCCGCACTGATGGGCGGCGTGATGCGCTTTCTATTTTCAGCCATCGACTTGCAGCGCGGCTATCTCTTGCGCGACAACCCGGCCGCCATTCCGATCATGGATTTGCGCACCGCGCTGACCGACCGCCGGATCGTGATCGCGACGGTCGCCTTTGTCGGGCTCAATCTGCTCGCGATGATTGGTTTTGGCACATTTGGTGTCGCCGGATCGATTGCCTGGGAAGCCCATCTCGGCGGCTACTTCTTCGGGCTGTTGGCCTTTGGTTGGTTTGATAGTGCAGCGCACAACGCTTTACCGTTTCCGGCGGAGTTTCCACCGCAAGCCGATTGAGCGCTTGCCTTCGATGATGAATTGCCGCAGCTTTATGACATCGGGCGACGAGCGCCCAAATTTTTATGACAGACTTTACCAGGGGCACGGAAACGCAGTGCGCACCCGGTTTGAGGCCGGACAGGCTGCCATCGCTGAAATATTTTGACGGCTGATGGCCGCTGAATGTCCAGTCTCATCGTCCGGGCGCACGGCGCTTGATCGGAGGATCAGACGCATGAATATCGGACACATTCTGAAGACCAAAGCCCTTGGTGTTTCAACCGCGCGTCCCGACGACACGATCGCCGAGATCACCTCCCGGCTGGCCCAGCGCAAGATCGGCGCGATTGTCATCGTCGGTGACAACGGCAAAGTGGCTGGCATTATTTCTGAGCGCGACATTATCCGGTTGATTGCCCAGCATGGTGCCGCGGCTCTGACCCTATTGGCGAGCGACGGCATGACGCGCGAGGTCATCTCGTGCAGCCGCTCGAGCACGCTTGATGAGATCATGGATGCCATGACGCATGGCCGCTTCCGGCACTTGCCGGTGATCGAAGACGGCTCGCTGGTCGGCATCATCTCGATCGGCGATGTCGTCAAACATCACAATGCCGAAGTCGAGCTCGAAGTGAC
>JANMOL010000035.1:0-7892 GCA_031369245.1 Hyphomicrobium sp.
GTTCTGGAAAGCGACGCCTCGCGGCATGGATTCAAGGCCGACTGGCAACGAACAACCGGCCAGCACGGCGCCTGCCGCAGCGCCTGTTCCGGCACCAACACCGGCGCCCGTTCCGACACCTTAAGACTGGCGTTAGCAACACGCGCCAAGTCTGCACGGTTTGACCGAAATCGTGCGACATCGCTAAGACCTGCCGGGCCCCCTCCCGGCAGGTTTTTTTTCGCGCAATCGCAGCCTTTTGGCATCAAGAACCCTGCGCGGTTTCGCCGTACCCTGACGCGCCGCTGAACCGGCCCAATTCCTTGACACCCCGAGACCCCCTAACTATGGTCCGGCGCGTCAATACCCCGGCGTTTCACGTTTTTCCGCTTCGATTGGACGGTTCCGCTATGTCTGCCGATGGCAAGGGTCAAGGCCCCGGGCACGACGCAGGCGATGGCCGGATTAGCCCGGAAGATCGTGACGCCATCCGCCAGCGATCCGCAGACATTGGCCGGAAGCTCGACGCCGTTACGGCCAAACGAGCTCCAGCCGGAGCCGCAGGTCAGCGCGGAGGCCAGTCAGCATACGGGCAGGCCTTCCGGTTTGCAGCGGATCTGATGGTCGGGGTAGGAGCCGGCGGGGTTCTCGGGTGGGCGCTAGACCGGCAGTTCGGCACAGCGCCGTGGCTGATGATTGTTTTGTTTATCCTTGGATTTGCCGCGGGTCTGCGCAACGTGGTCCGGGCAGCCAAGACGGCACAGGTGGAGAATGAGCCCGGTCAGCGGGCAGCTCCCTTTGTCGCCGATGACGACGATGATGAGAAGTAGGGGGAAACCTTGGCTGCTGAAGGCGCGCAAGAGGCTGGTCACCACAGCCCTATGCAACAGTTCGAGATTGAGAAGATCTATCCTCTCGATCTTTTTGGTTACGACGTCTCTTTCACCAACTCGTCATTGATGATGATCGCCGCGCTGGCGCTTATCACGGGCTTTCTGACGTACGCCATGCGCAGCCGCGCGCTTGTGCCAGGCCGCCTGCAGTCGCTCGCGGAAATTGTCTACGAATACATTGCCGGCATGGTGCGCGAGAACCTCGGCGAAGACGGGATGAAATACTTCCCGTGGGTGTTCTCGATCTTCATTTTCATTCTCGTGCTGAACATGATCGGCATGATCCCCGGCAACTTCACGGTGACCAGCCACATCATCGTGACATTTGCGCTGGCCGCGATGGTCTGGCTGACCGCGACGCTGATCGGCTTTGCCAAGCATGGCTTTGGCTACTTGAAGCTGTTCGTGCCGGATGGCGTTCCCTTATGGCTGATGCCGGTCATCATTCCGATCGAGCTCATTTCGTACTTCATCCGCCCCATCAGCCATTCCGTGCGTCTGTTCGCCAACATGATGGCCGGCCACACGATGCTCAAGGTATTCGCCGGGTTTGCGGTGTCACTGCCGTTCTGGGGCAAAATCGCGCCGGTTGGATTTATGGTGGCGTTCACCGGCCTTGAATTCCTGGTGGCGTTCCTCCAGGCGCTGATTATCACAGTTTTGACCTGCATCTACCTCAACGACGCGGTCAACATGCACCACTGACCCGGGTTCCGGGTGAGACGGTTTTTTCGACACACTTGATCAAAGCAAAGGGAGACGACTATGGAACTTCAAGCAGCCAAGATGATCGGTGCCGGCCTGGCATGCAGCGCCCTCATCGGCGCGGGCGTTGGCATCGGCAACATTTTTGGCAGCTACCTGTCGGGCGCGATGCGTAACCCGTCGGCGGCACCTGGCCAGTTCACCAATCTGCTGATCGGCTTCGCGCTTGCTGAAGCGACGGGTCTGTTCGGCCTGCTGATCGCTCTCATCATTCTTTACGGTTGAGACTTGGCGAGACTGACATAACTGGAGGCGAAGAATGTTTGCCGGCATGACCATGCTTGCAGCCGCGGCGGCGGAGGCAGCCAATGAAGCGCCAAAGTCGGGGCTGCCCCAGCTTAACGCCGACTATTTCACGCCCCAGCTGTTTTGGCTGGTGCTGACCTTTGCAACGCTGTTCTTCGTGATGTCGAAGATCGCGTTGCCGCGGGTTGGCGACGTCCTTGCCGAACGCAAGGATCGCATGGCGCGCGATATCGAAGCGGCGCAGCGCTTGAAGTCGGAAACCGACAAGGCACTCGCTGACTACGAGAAGGCGTTGTCTGACGCCCGCTCCAACGCGTCCAGCATCGCCAAGCAGACGCGCGACAAGCTGGCGGCCGAGACGGAAGCTGAGAAGGCTCGCGTCGAAAAGCAAATTGCCGGCAAGCTGCAGGATGCTGAAGTGCGCATCGCGGCGACCAAGACCAAGGCGATTTCGACGGTACACGATATCGCTGCTGAAACGGCCAGCGCCGTCGTCGCCAAGCTGATCGGCCAGGATGTCAGTCTCGACGACGTGAAGAAGGTACTTCGTCCGGTCGCGGGCGCGTAAGGACAAGCCATGCTCAATCCGCAAGAACCAATATTCTGGGTCCTCGTTTCCTTCTTAATTTTCGTTGGCCTGTTGATCTGGAACGGCGTTCCGGGTCTGGTCGGCAAGATGCTGGATGCCCGGGCCGACGGGATCCGCAAGGAACTCGATGAAGCGCGCAAGCTGCGCGAGGATGCCCAGACGCTGCTGGCCGATTATCAGCGCAAGTCGCGTGAAGCTGAGACCGAGGCTAAGACCATCGTCGAACAGGCCAAGCGCGAAGCCGAAACACTGGCCGCCGAAGCCCGCAAATCGCTGGCTGAGATGATCGACCGGCGTTCGAAGATGGCTGAAGAAAAGATTGCCCGCGCCGAGGCGCAGGCCGTCAGCGAAGTGCGGGCATCGGCCGTGGATGCGGCCCTCGGTGCTGCTGAAAAGCTCTTGAAGACGCGCGCTGCGGGTGCCACCGGCGACGCGCTGATCGAGCAATCGATCCGTGATCTCAAGGGCAAGCTGAACTGAGATCGTGTTGATGTGATCTGCAAACAAAAAGCCGGGCCTTCAGCCCGGTTTTTTTGTGTCTCAGGAGTGCGACGCGCGCGAGAACCGTCAGCCCGCTCCGGCGGCCTTGCCGTCGAACCCGACAATGACTTCGAATTCGCCGGGCCGCGAGCCTTCCGGCACTGCGAAGGTGACGGTGCGAACGATCGAGAAATAACCGATGGGTTTGTCGGCGCCGACCGTTGCATCCACCTTGACGATGTCGGCCGCGACTTTCTCGCGTTTGGAATCATTGACGACAACGTTGAGCGGCAGAACGATATTGCCGGGTTTGCCCTTCGGGCCGAGCAGGACGCGGCCTGAGAAGCCGTATTTGACAGTAACGCGGCCTGGCTCGATCTGGCACTCGCGCGCGGTCTTGGTGATTTCGCCGCGATGCATAATCGCCAAGCCATCGCCGGCGCGGCCTTGCTCATAGAACGTGATGTGATTGTCGCGCGGGGCGACGACGAAGCGCGGGCAGCCAGCGGCAACTTCACCGACCGACGTGCTGCCGGTTGAGCCGTCTGCCGATTTTGCGGCCGTCAGCAATTGATCTTCAGAGACGCTGGCGACCTCGGACTTTTGCGATGATCCGCCAAACATGCCGCCGCCAAGGCCCGACGTCAGCGACGACATTCCGCAGCCGCCAACTGCGGCTGCCATAGCCGAAACCGATATGACGGCTGCGACGCGGCTGAGCTGCCGCGCCGTGCAGGATGTCAAGAATTGGTGGCTCTGCGTAGTGTTCAACGACGTCCCCCTGGGGTGCGAATCCCAGCCCCTTGTAATGTTCCCAAACCACCGTAGCATTCAGGCCGAATTCCGTCCAAGAGCTTTCCCAGGGCGACTGACTGAAACCACAGGGCTTTTTGCTTTCATGTCCGAAGTTAACCACACCGCGAGCGTCGCAGGCCTGAGGCCAAGCAAGCCTGCTTTGACGATCCTGCTGGCCGCCCCCCGCGGGTTCTGCGCGGGGGTTGACCGGGCGATCCAGATCGTCGAGCAGGCTCTCGTAAAGTTCGGCGCGCCGGTCTACGTCCGCCACGAGATCGTCCACAACAAATACGTCGTTGATTCTCTGAGAGCCAAAGGCGCCATTTTTGTGAAGGAGCTCGACGACATCCCGGATACGGCGCAACCCGTGATCTTTTCGGCACATGGCGTCGCCAAGACCGTGCCGGCGCGCGCACCGTTGCGCAATATGTTCGTGCTGGATGCAACGTGCCCGCTGGTCTCGAAAGTTCACATGGAAGCGGGCCGCCATCACGACAGCGGCCGCGAGATCATCCTGGTTGGCCACAAGGGCCATCCCGAGGTCATCGGCACGATGGGCCAGCTACCAGAAGGCGCGGTGTTTCTGATCGAAACGGCGGCTAACGCCCGGGCGTTCATCCCGCGCGATGCCGCCAAACTCGCCTACGTCACCCAGACGACGCTGTCGCTCGATGACACGGCTGAAATCGTCAGCGTGCTCAAGAACCGCTTTCCAGAGATCGCCGGGCCGGTCAAAGAGGATATCTGCTATGCAACAACCAACCGGCAGAACTCGGTCAAAGCCATCGCGCAGCGGATCGACGGTATGATTGTCGTCGGGAGCCCGAAGAGCTCCAATTCACTGCGGCTGGTTGAAGTCGCAGAACGGGCGGGCTGTGCCGCATCCGTGCTGGTTGAGCGCGCCGATCAAATCCCGTGGGCACTCTTCACAGATATCCAAACCATTGGATTGACGGCTGGCGCATCGGCTCCCGAAGTGCTGGTTGAAGAAGTGATTGAGGCTTTCCGCGAGCGCTTTGACGTCAAGGTTGAAGTCGTCACCACGCTTGAAGAGCGCGTCGTTTTTAATGTTCCGCGTGAGCTGCGCGCCCCGCGGCCTGCTCTTTGAGTTTCGAAGAATTCCCGTAACGAGGACGATATGGCGGTCTACACCGAGGTTGGCGACGAAGAACTTGCGCGCTTCATCAAAAGCTACGGGCTCGGAGATCTGCTGTCGTACAAAGGCATTGCGGAAGGCGTCGAGAACACCAACTACCTCGTCAGCGCGTCATCTGGCCGGTTTATTCTGACGCTGTATGAAAAGCGCGTCGATCCGGCGGACCTGCCGTTTTTCTTAGGGCTGATGGAGCACCTGTCGGCGCGCGGCGTGACCTGCCCGCTGCCGGTACGCGATCCGGCGGGGTGCAATCTCAACATGCTCAGCGGGCGTCATGCGGCACTCGTGACGTTTTTGGATGGGGTATGGCCGCGCAAGCCGAAGGCCGCGCAATGCGCCGAACTTGGCCGGGCCTTGGCGCAGATGCATTTGGCTGGCGAGGGGTTTGCACTGACCCGCAAGAACGCGCTTGGTGTCTCGGGCTGGCGGCCGCTCTATCAGAAATTTTCAGATCGCGCCGACAGCATTCTGCCGGGCCTCAAGACCTTGATCGGAGCGGAGCTTGATGTGCTCGAAGCCAGATGGCCAGCAGCCCTGCCCGCCGGCGTCATTCATGCCGATCTCTTTCCCGACAACGTGTTCTTTATCGGCGAGCGCCTGTCGGGTTTGATTGATTTCTATTTCGCCTGCAACGACGCGCTTGCCTACGATATTGCGGTCTGCCTCAACGCGTGGTGCTTTGAGAGCGATTTTTCCTACAACGTCACGAAGGGCAGGGCTCTGCTGGCCGGATATAACGAGCTGCGGCCGCTGACCGCGGACGAAAAAGCCGCCATGCCGCTGCTGGCGCGCGGCGCGGCGCTGCGCTTTCTGCTGACGCGCAGTTATGATTGGCTCAATACGCCCAAAGACGCGCTGGTGGCGCGCAAGGACCCATTCGACTACGTGCGCCGGTTGCGGTTTCACCAAGGCGTTGGCTCGTACGCCGACTATGGTGCCGGGGCCGCTTCATGACGGCCGCCAAGCCCGCCGCCAACCCGCGCGTCGTGATCTACAGTGACGGCGCGTGCTCGGGCAATCCTGGTCCCGGCGGATGGGGCGCTGTGATGATTTCTGGCAGCCATCGCAAAGAACTGGCGGGCGGCGAAATGTTGACGACCAACAATCGCATGGAACTTCTCGGCGCGATCTCAGCGCTCGAGGCGTTGAAGCGCAAAAGCGAGGTCGAACTGTGGACCGATAGCGCCTACGTCAAGAATGGCATTACCGGCTGGATCCATGGCTGGAAGAAAAATGGCTGGCGCACCGCCGACAAGAAGCCCGTGAAAAACGCTGAGCTGTGGCAGCGGCTCGACACGTTGCGCGGCCAGCATGTTGTGTCGTGGCACTGGCTGAAGGGCCACGCCGGCCATCCGGAAAACGAGCGCGCCGACGAATTGGCGCGCGAAGGTATGGCGCCTTTCAAATCGGCGCCAGTCAAAGCGGCTGAAGATTGACGGCGCGTTGAGTTCCTAAAGCGAGCGGTCGATCATCGAGCATAGCGCCTCGGCGCTTGACTTATCGTGGACCGGCGGGCTTTCGTCGATGTTGAGAACCTTGACGACGCCGTCTTCGACCAGCATAGCGTAGCGCTTTGAACGCACACCCAATCCAAAGCCCGACAAATCGATTTCAAGACCGATGGCTTTGGCGAAATCTCCCGAGCCGTCGGCCAGCATTTCAATCTTGCCGGCAGCGCCCGTATCCCCGGCCCAGTTGTTCAATACGAACACGTCATTGACGGCCGTGCAGGCAACCGCATCGATGCCCTTGGCCTTCAATTCGACGACCCGGTCGACAAAGCCGGGCATGTGGTTTTCGTGGCAGGTTGGCGTGTAGGCGCCCGGGACCGCGAACAGCGCTACTTTCTTGCCCGCGAAAACTTCGGCAACGGTTTTCGCAGCAGGACCGTCTGCACCCATCACTGTGAATTTTGCGTCTGGGAGGCGGTCGCCAACTTTAATGCTCATGGACGTCCTCTTGGTGTTGCATGGTGCGGGGCGGTAGAACCCCGGTCACCTTCCGCTCGCGTTTAATCGAGAGTTATCGCCTGTTCGGACTGTCCGCCAGCTGCGGTCATTGTGACAGTCAAAGCTTTGCCTTTCAGCGCCGCCAGATCGATGCCGTCGGTTAGGTCCAACTCGTAGACCGACCGGCCCGCAGCGGTGGAGACCTTTTTGGCGGGGGCAAGATAGACGCCTTCGGGCCCTTCGACAAACGCATCGTTGTCTGTGCCTGGTGCGTCCGTGACGTCCAGCACGAGCCGGGGTTTGCCGCTATCCGTTGCGACGCGCCAGGCAGCGAGCGCGGGATCGCGGCCGGCTACGGGTTGTTTTACTGGCACCTTGGCAAGCGTCTCGGTGATGTGTTCGGAAACGTCCGGCGCTGGCGGCACGACCAGCGTCAGTTCAGCTTCGGCTGGCACACACAGCTCCTTGCACACGCCGTAAGCGGCCTTCAGCCGCAACGTGACCGGTTTTGTCGTGTCCTTGGCGGTGATCTCGACCGGGAACGTCACGCGGTCCTTGTAGCCAAACGTTGAACCGGACTTGTCGACGATGCGGTGCGGCGCGGGATAGAGCACGCGCATGGCGGCTAAATTCTCCGACGCGTCCCAGTTGAAATCGGGTGGTACACCGCCAGCGTCACCCGGCGTACGCCAATAGGTTTTCCAACCGTCGGGCATGGCGATTTCAATCGCCGCGTATAGTTGGTTTTCGGGTTGGGTTGCGGCCCGCCCTGCCATCAGTCGGGCCTTGTTGTTAAAACCGTCGAGCCAGGCCGATGCCAGCGGCTCGCTGGCGCTGGCGGCCACCGCTGCGACGGCAATCAGCGCTGCGGCGGATAAAAGGCGAGCAACCGGGCGGCTCAATCGGGATTGCGAACTTTGTTTCATAAGCGATTGTTCTATCCTGGCTAAAGTCCGGCGCAAGTCACGACTTTATGAGGCCATGGCTCTGGCTAGCGACCTGACACAACGCTTGGCGCATTTCTTGGCGCAAGACTTGGT
>JANMOL010000049.1:0-4542 GCA_031369245.1 Hyphomicrobium sp.
CTTCGAGTTCATCCGCAAGCTTCTTGAACAGCGTGAAGGCCTTCACGTGATCCGTGTAGGCGCCTTCATTGTCGGCATAAATGCGCGCCATGTAGAAACGCCCGACGGCCGGATTAGATTGCGTAACGGTTTCGAGCGCCGGCAAAGCGATTTCATAGTACCCGCCGTTGAACGCCGAGATCCCTTGACGCAACGCGTCGTCGGGCGACTTGAACGACACAGCCCCGGCAACGGCCGCCGCTGAGACGGCCGCGTTCGCAAACAGACTGAGAACAGCACGCTTAAATGTCCGCATAGCAGTGTACTTCCGCCTTTCCGCCGGCATGGGTCACAGCACCGTACCGGGCCGGGCCCACTTGATCCGCAAATTTTCTGATCGCGCCCGACTGGTACATATTGGGCGGCAATTTCCATTGGCTCCGGCGCCGTTCGAGTTCGGCTGGCGCCACTTCCAGGTCGATCGTGCCTGTGTCGGCGTCTATGGCGATCATGTCGCCGTCGGCAATCAGCCCGATAGGACCACCGACCGCGGCTTCGGGTCCGACGTGGCCGACGCAGAACCCGCGCGTCGCCCCAGAGAAGCGGCCATCGGTGATGAGGGCCACCTTGTCGCCCGCACCCTGCCCGTAGAGCGCCGCCGTTGTCGAAAGCATTTCGCGCATGCCGGGGCCGCCCTTGGGGCCCTCGTAGCGAATGACCAGCACGTCGCCGTCCTTGTAGTTGCGCGCTTCAACCGCACGGAAGGCATCTTCCTCGCAATCAAAACAGCGTGCCGGACCGCGAAACTGCAGATTTTTCATGCCTGCAACCTTCACAATCGCGCCGTCGGGTGCGAGTGACCCTTGCAATCCAACCACCCCGCCGGTCGGCGACAGCGGATTGGAGGTTGGGTAAACGACTTTCTGGTTGGTGTTGAAGGTCACACCAGCGAGATTCTGTTCAATCGTGCGGCCGGTGACCGTCATACAGTCGCCGTGGATAAACCCGCCGACAAAAAGCGCTTTCATGATCTGCTGCACGCCGCCGATGTCATGAACATCTTTAGCGACGTATTTGCCGCCGGGCTTTAAGTCGGCGATGTACGGCGTGCGCTTGAAAATTTCAGCGACCGCGAACAGATCGAAGTCGATGCCGCACTCATGCGCCATGGCCGGCAGATGTAGCGCCGCGTTGGTCGATCCACCCGTCGCAGCAACGATCGTGGCGGCATTCTCGAAGGCCTTGCGGGTGGCGATGTCGCGCGGACGCAGGCCATCAGCGACCATACGCATGACGGCTTTGCCGCTTTCGACGGCCCAGTAATCACGCGCCAAATCGGGAGCCGGTGCGCCCGCCGAACCTGGCAGCGCAAGCCCGATCGCTTCTGACACACACGCCATGGTATTGGCCGTAAACTGACCGCCGCACGAGCCAGCCGACGGGCACGCGACGCATTCAAGTTCGTGCAATTCTTCGGCGTCCATCTTGCCAGCCGAGTACATCCCAACGCCCTCGAACACATCGACGACTGTGACATCGCGGCCCCGATGACGGCCCGGCAAGATCGACCCGCCGTACATAAATACGCTCGGCACGTTGAGGCGCAGCATCGCCATCATCACGCCCGGCAGAGACTTGTCACAGCCGGCCAGGCCAACCATTGCATCGTAGCTGTGGCCGCGCATTGTCAGTTCAATCGAGTCGGCGATCACTTCGCGCGATACCAGGCTGGACTTCATGCCCTGGTGACCCATGGCGATCCCGTCGGTGACGGTGATCGTGCAAAACTCGCGCGGCGTGCCGCCAGCGTCATTGACGCCCTTCTTGGCCGACTGCGCCTGACGCATGAGAGAGATATTGCACGGCGCGGCTTCATTCCAGCACGACACGACGCCGACAAACGGCCGGTGGATCTGGTCTTCAGTCAGACCCATTGCGTAATAATACGAGCGATGCGGCGCGCGCGTTGGGCCCTCCGTCACGTGACGACTTGGCAATTTCGATTTGTCGAACGTCTTAGCGTCCATAGTTTCCTCTTCAGCGTGACGGACCGGGCCAACCCGCAGGTTGCCTTTTGGGCAGCGTAGCACCAGCTGAATGCTGATCACTTGACCAGTGCCGCGGAACCGTACGGGGCCACTGGAATCGTGCCATTCACGCATGGTCCCAAGCCGTCGTCGTGCGCGGTCTTTGTGGCTCGAAAGTGGCGTTGCGGCCTCGAAGAGTTGCTTAATGGCAACAAAGCCAAGAGGAGTAAACGCCGCCTCCACGTTGGTCGCCACGCGGTTGCATTGGGTCACGGTACACTGCCAAACAAAAACGCCGTCAGACTCTGACGACTGGGCATGCATTCAATCACCAGGTGTGGTGGGAACCACGATCGTTAGCTGCCCCTGAGTATACCGAGGACTTGGGCCAGCGAGCGGCCCCGATTGGGCTGAGATGCGGCAAACGCGTGTAATTTCTGTCATGACGACCAAGCCCGACGGGGAGCCTTGAATGCCAACACCCGCCTTACAGACCGGAACCCTCGACGTCCGGCCGTCCGGCGACCCGCAGGCTGGACGGCGCATCGACATCACGTTTGATGGTCACCGCGACCGCCTGCTGGGGCTCGGCTTCGTCAACGGCCTGCTGAAAGTGCTGACGCTTGGGATTTATTCGTTCTGGGCCAAGACTGAAGTTCGGCGGCGGTTGTGGTCGTTCACGCGTTTCAATGGCGAGCCGCTGGAATACACCGGCACAGGCAAGGAGCTTTTCCTTGGCTTTCTGATCGTTTTCGGCGTCATCGTTCTGCCGGTGTTGCTCGGTGGCATCGCGGTCGCCTTGAGCTTCCCGGGCAATAAGACGGCGATCTTTGCCTATCAGTTACTGATCTATGCCGTATTCTTTCTGCTGCTCGGTAACGCTATCTATCGTGCGCAACGCTATCGGCTCAGCCGCACGCGCTGGCGCGGCATTCGCGGCGCGCTATCGGGCAGCGAGGCGCGCTATGGCTGGGCTTATTTCTGGACGCTGGCCGGGCCGATCATGGCTATACTGCTGCTCGCCGTAGCACTTGCCTGGGTAACGGGGCCGAAAGTCGGCGGTGCGATCATGCTGCTCGGCATGATTGCGGCGCTCTGGATCCTGCCGTGGCGGTCCAACAAACTGCAACGCATGATCACCGAAGAGATGTATTTTGGCGACCGGCCGTTTTCCTACAGCGGCACGTCGGGGCCACTTTACAAACGCTACGTGTTCGCCTGGCTCGGCAGCGCCGTGCTCTACGTGGCGTCAGCCGCAAGCATCGGCACGTATCTCTTTCAAACGGGCGTCCTGTCGCGCTGGCAGGCCTTCAAAATCCCACCGTCCGCTATCGAAGCTATGACGCTGATTGCGATTGTAGTTCTGACACTCATGCTGGGTGCGGTCATCACCGCCTGGTACCGGGCCAACCAGATCAAACATTTTGCCCGCCACACGCATTTCGACGGCGCCACGTTCCGGTCCGAAGTCAGCGGCAAAAGTTTGATGTGGCTCGTGCTGTCGAACTGGTTTTTGACGATTGCCGGTCTCATCAGCGGCGTCATCATTGGCGGCACGATGATCTACGCGCTCGGCCTCACGCCCAGCGCGCCGAGCACTGAGGGCGCACCACCTGCGCCCGGCATCATACCAATCCTCGTGATGCTGCTGCCGATCATCATCGTCACTACCGTCAGCGCAACGTTTGCGCAATTCCGCGCCGCGCGCTATTTCATGTCGCGTCTCAGGCTGGATGGACCGGTTGACCTCGACGCCATCGTGCAAACGCATGACACCGGCCCCAGACGAGGCGAAGGTTTAGCCCAGGTGTTCGATATCGATGCTTTCTGAGACCACCCCGTCGAGCGCAGGCCAGCCGCCCTTGACCGGCACCTATGCCCGCTTCAGCGATGGCCGCACAGCTGGCGGCCGCGACGCCTCAGTAAGTCTTGGCGTAGGCGGGCTCGAGATCACCGTTGCAAGCCCGTATGCGCGCTATGTCTGGCCCTACGCCAGCCTCAAGGCGGGCGAACCGTTGCGCTCTCACGCCGTCGATGTGCTGTTGAGTTCGACAGAAACGCCCAGCGCAACGCTGTTTGTCCCGAGCTCAGCATTCGCAGCCGCTCTGCGCGGCCACGCGCCGCACCTGACCGCATCGGCCGAACGCTGGCGGCATGCCCGGCCGTGGGTCTTTGCAGCAGCATTCATTTGCGGACTGATCGCACTGATTTATGCCGCCGGATGGAGCCCGATCCGCTCGTTCGCTGGCATCCTGCCCGAGAGCTGGCGCCAGCGGCTCGGCGACCAAGCCGTTGGCTCGATGACCGAGGGGCACAAGATCTGCTCAGCCAGCGACGGCCTGGCAGCCATGATCAAGCTCAGCACCCGGCTGTCAACGGCAGCGGGCACCAGCAAAGCTTTCAAGGTGGTGGTCTACGACTGGTCGTTGATGAACGCCTTTGCGGTGCCGGGCGGTCAGGTCGTCATTACCAAGGGCCTGATCGACAAAGCCCAAAGCGCTGACGAAGTGGCCGGTGTGCTGGCGCATGAAATGGG
>JANMOL010000475.1:0-1747 GCA_031369245.1 Hyphomicrobium sp.
TTTTTTTGCGTTCGTTTGGGTTGAGCAGATCCGGGCGCCGCTCGGCGGTGATGCGATCGGCCTGCTGCCGGGCGTGCTCGGAGCCGAGGCAAGTCTGGCCCACGAGAGTTTCGAGAACAGCCGCTTAGAATATCCCCACTACACCAAACCGCGCGACTGGGAGGGGCGGTCGATCCCCGACGTTTTGCTCTCCGGCGACCATAAAAAGATCGATGCGTGGCGGCAGGAGCAGGCTGATCGCATCACCGCCGAGCGGCGCCCGGATCTGCTCAACCCAAACGAACGCAAAAAAACCTGAAATGGGCGTCTCCGTTGACCGCACGGACTTCCACCAAAGCTAAAACCGTGGGCAACTTCGCCATCCGGTTATGATTCGACCGGTAATGCCGCGCCAACATCTGAAGCCAGCATCTGAATGATATGACGGCCCACTGTTTTTAGTCTGCGTCCCGCGTGCACGTTAGCGAACGAGGCAATGATGATGTTGCGATGGACGACACGCATTTTGGCCGCCAGCGCGCTGCTGTCGCTGACCGCACCGGCTTTTGCCGAAACGGCGGCGGATGACGCGGTGCTGACCGGCGTGCGCAGCCGTCTCGCGACCATTGCCCCGACAAGCGTCGAGCGCGACCGCAAAGACCGCGACGCCCTGTCAGCCTTCTATGCCGCCCGCCACGGCAGCGCCCTGTGGATTTCTGGCACAACATTGACGCCAGAAGCGGCGGCCCTCACCGCAACCTTGGCCGCCGCCAAGGCCTATGGCCTCGAGCCCAAAGATTTCCGGCTGCCGAAAATGGACGGCAGTGCGCTGGCCGCTACCTCACCAGATGCGTTGGCCGACGCCGAACTGCAATTCTCAACCGCTGCCCTGCTTTATGCCCGCCACGCGCGCGGCGGACGCATCGCTGATCCGCCCGAAATGCTGAATACGAACCTTGATCGCCGTCCGCAGTGGCTTGAGCCCAAGGACGTGCTTGAAGGCCTGGCGGCGGCCAAAGACCCCGGCGCCTATCTCGTGTCGCTCCACCCCAAGCACCCGCAATTCGAGCGCCTGCGTCAGGCGTATCAGGCAGCGCTGCCATCCGGCGATAAAGTCCTGCCGCTGAGTGCCGTCGCAAAAAGGCTGCGCGCCAACATGGAGATGTGGCGTTGGATGTGGACCGACATGGGCGATCTGCATGTCTTCAATAACATTCCAGAATTCATGCAGCGCGTTTACAAAGATGGACAAGTCATCCGCTCGGAAAAAATCGTCGCCGGGATGATCGACAAGCAGTCGTCTATTTTTTCGCGGCCCTTGAAGTATGTCGTGCTGCGCCCGGCCTGGAAGGTGCCGGAAAGCATCAAGGTCAAGGAGCTTTGGCCGAGCTTGCTGCGCGGCGGCGGCTACATGCGCCAGTACGGTTTGCAACTCGAAAGCAAGACCGGCCAGCCGCTCGACTGGCGCAAAATCGACTGGACCAAGGTTGATATCCGCTCCTACGACGTGGTGCAGCCGCCAGGGCCCAGAAGCGTGCTCGGTCACGTCAAGTTTTCATTCCCGAGTCAGCATACCATCTTCATGCACGACACCCCCGACAAGTGGATGTTCCGCTCAGCCCAGCGCACGCTGAGCCACGGTTGCCTGCGGGTCGCAAAACCGATGGAACTGGCTGAGATCATCCTCGACTACGACAAGGGCTGGAACGCAGCCAAGGTGGCGGAGGTCAGCCGCTCGGGTCCGCTCAACAACGAAATTGCGATGGAC
>JANMOL010000079.1:0-1879 GCA_031369245.1 Hyphomicrobium sp.
GAAGACGATGGGTAAGGTTATTGGTATCGACCTTGGAACGACGAATTCTTGCGTTTCCGTCATGGACGGCGGCAAGCCCAAGGTCTTGGAAAATTCAGAGGGCGCCAACACAACGCCGTCGATCGTTGCTTTCACGGCCGACGACGAACGCCTCGTTGGTTTGCCAGCCAAACGTCAGGGTGTCACCAACCCAACCAACACCTTTTATGCGATAAAGCGCTTAATTGGTCGCCGCTTTGATGATCCCGATGTTGTGAAAGACATGAAGCTTTCGCCGTTCAAGATCGTCAAAGGCCCAACCGGCGACGCCTGGGTCGAAAGCCACGGCAAGCAGTATTCGCCCCAGCAGATCTCGGCTTTCATTCTTCAAAAAATGAAGGAAAGCGCCGAAGCCAAGCTCGGAGAGCCAGTGACGCAGGCCGTTATTACGGTGCCGGCTTACTTCAACGACGCCCAGCGCCAGGCCACCAAGGATGCTGGCCGCATTGCCGGCCTCGAAGTCCTGCGCATCATCAACGAGCCGACAGCCGCTGCCCTGGCCTACGGCCTCGACAAGAAAAAAGAAGCCAAAACGATCGCCGTTTATGATCTCGGCGTCGGTACATTCGACGTCTCGATCCTCGAAATCGGCGACGGCGTGTTCGAAGTGAAGTCGACCAACGGCGACACCCATCTCGGCGGCGAAGACTTCGATATGACGCTGGTGGCCTATCTCGCCGACGAATTCAAGAAGGAGCAGGGCATCGACCTGCGCACCGACAAGCTGGCGCTGCAGCGCCTGAAGGAAGCCGCTGAAAAGGCCAAGATCGAACTCTCCAGCGCGCAGCAGACCGAAGTCAATTTGCCGTTCATCACCGCCGACGCGTCGGGTCCAAAGCATCTGACGATGAAGATGACGCGCGCCAAGCTCGAAAGCCTGGTCGATAGCCTGATCATGCGCACCAAAGGCCCGTGCGAAAAGGCCTTGAAGGATGCTGGCCTCAAAGCCGCTGAGATCGATGAAGTCGTTCTCGTCGGCGGCATGACGCGCATGCCCAAGGTCCAGGATGTCGTCAAGCAGCTGTTCGGCAAGGAGCCGCACAAGGGCGTCAACCCCGATGAAGTCGTTGCGATCGGTGCCGCCATCCAAGGCGGCGTGCTGAAGGGCGAAGTCAAAGACGTGCTGCTGCTCGACGTGACCCCGCTGTCACTCGGCATTGAAACGCTCGGCGGCGTGTTTACGCGTCTCATCGAGCGCAACACCACGATCCCGACCAAGAAGAGCCAGACCTTCTCGACCGCCGAAGACAGCCAGAGCGCGGTGACGATCCGCGTCAGCCAGGGCGAGCGCGAAATGGCAGCCGACAACAAGATGCTCGGTCAGTTCGATCTGGTCGGCATCCCGCCAGCCCCGCGCGGTATCCCGCAGATCGAAGTCACGTTCGATATCGATGCCAACGGCATCGTGCACGTCTCGGCCAAGGACAAGGCGACCGCCAAGGAGCAGTCGATCCGCATCCAGGCGTCGGGCGGTTTGTCGGACGCCGACATC
The DNA here is from genome assembly GCA_031369245.1 of Hyphomicrobium sp. GTDB lineage: Bacteria > Pseudomonadota > Alphaproteobacteria > Rhizobiales > Hyphomicrobiaceae > Hyphomicrobium_B. Next base: position 1,532 of record JANMOL010000079.1, read on the forward strand.
GACAAGATGGTCAAGGATGCCGAGGCCCACGCCGCCGAAGATAAGGCCAAGCGCGAGCTCGTCGAGAGCCGCAATCAGGCCGAAGCCCTGGTTCACGGTACGGAAAAATCGCTGGCTGAAAATGCCGCGATCCCAGCCGTCGCCTCGATCAAGGGCGATGTCGAAGCCGCGATTGCAACCACCAAGGAAGCGATTGCCGGCGAAGACGTCGAGACCATCAAGTCTGCAGCAGCGGCGCTGACCCAAGTCGCCATGAAGATCGGTGAAGCGGTCTACACCGCCAAGGGCGGCGCGGCCGGCATGGACGGTGAAGACGACGCTGAAGCCTCAAAATCGCAAGCTGGCGAT
>JANMOL010000118.1:0-6960 GCA_031369245.1 Hyphomicrobium sp.
TCAGACCTCACCAGCCTGATCGATGAGCGCATGGGTAAACTGGAGAACAAGCGCGATCTGGCGCCGTACCGTCAGCTCAAGAATCACATCGAGACCATTTCGCAAGACGGCCGCTACGGCTTCATGTTCGGATCGTTGACCGTTTACGACGGCATGACGCAAGTGCTCGGCCGCATCTTCCGGGTGCCCGTCAACAACAAGCCCATCACCATTCTCGAGCTGACCGGCCTGCCAACCGAAATCGTCAATGTCGTTGTGTCGGTGCTGTGCCGCATGACCTTCGACTTCGCGTTGTGGAGCGAGGGTCAGGTTCCCGTTACGCTGGTTTGCGAAGAAGCCCACCGCTATGTGCCAGCCAACGCTGCCGCCGGTTTTGAGCCGTGCAAGCGCGCAATTGCAAAAATTGCCAAGGAAGGCCGAAAATACGGCGCTTCGCTGTGCATCGTGACGCAGCGCCCGGCGGAAATTGATCCGACTATTCTGTCCCAGTGCAACACCGTGTTCGCCCTGCGCATGGCCAACGACAAGGACCAGGCGATCGTGCAATCGGCCGTTGCCGACACCGGTTCGGGCTTGCTCGAATTCCTGCCCTCGCTTGGTCAGCGTGAAGCCATCGCGTTCGGCGACGGCATGTCACTGCCCGTTCGCATCAAGTTTGACGAATTGCCCAAGCACTGCCTGCCGCGCTCGTCAACGGCGCGGTTCTCCGAGAAGTGGCAGAAGTCGATGGGCGACGAAGGCTTCCTCGAGCAAGTCGTCGATCGCTGGCGGATGTCGGGTATCGGATCGGGCGGCGACATGAGCCAGCAGCTGGCGATGATGGCCGACGCCATGGGCATTCCCTCGAACCCGGATTTCGATGACGTCGTCACACCAGCCGCTGCGGCACCAGAAGCGCCGATTGCGCGCTTGTCGGCCACGCAGGCACCACCGGCCGCGCCGCGCACCCCGCTGTCGCAGCTGCGCAAGGAAACCACGGCCGCGCCCGGCACGGCGAGCTACGGTATCCGCTCGAGCGCTGCGGCGACGCCCGGCCTTGAGCGCCGGCCGGCGATGCAGACGGCCACCGAAGGCGATGCGAACGGCGTTGGCGCTGGCTCGAATTCGCTGCGCTCGTTGCGCGAACGGTTGACGCGGCCGGCCGGCCAATAGCCGGTTTCAGGCCTTAACGGGCCCAGCAAACCGCGGCGATCTGGGTGCGGCAAACCGCTTGCCGCGCCGCCCGAGCGCCGTGCCCGAGGCACAGTCCAGGATTATTGTTGTCTGGCGTCATCGGGTTGCGGCAAGTGCCGTTGCCATGGACGCGACTCGGACCTACCGTCACAGCCGTACATCGACTGATTTGCGAGAGACCCACCGGCCATGAGCGCGATTTTTCCTGTCATCCTTTCAGGCGGTTCCGGCACGCGCCTGTGGCCGTTGTCGCGGTCGATGTATCCCAAACAATTCATCCGGTTTTTTGCCGGCCAGAACGCCAGCTTTTTAGCCGCCGCCCTGACCCGGCTGAAGCCTGAGGAGGGTTTCGCGGCCCCGATCATGCTGTGCAACAACGACCACCGTTTTCTGGTGCGCGAAGAAATCGAGCGCGCCAACATCAAGCCGCGCGCCATCATCCTGGAGCCGGTCGGGCGTAACACTGCGCCAGCCATCGCTGTCGCCGCGCTGGCCGCACTGCGCGAAAACCCCGGCGCCGTGCTGGCGGTCATGCCGTCCGACCACGTCGTCAAGGATGACGTGCGGTTTGTCGAAGGCATCCGCCGCGCCGCCAAAGTCGCTGCCACCGGCAAGCTCGTGCTGTTTGGCATCAAGCCGGACGAGCCGCATACCGGCTATGGCTACATCAAGCAGGGCGCGCCGCTCGAAGGGTTCAATGGCGGGGCCTATTCCGTCGAGGCGTTTGCCGAAAAGCCGGACCTTGCGACGGCGCAGAAGTACCTCGCCAATGGCGGCTACTTTTGGAACAGCGGCATCTTTGTTCTCAACGCCCGCACCTACCTTGAAGAACTCGCACGGCTTGAGCCGCAAATTCTCGAAGCCGCTCGTGCAGCATTGGCCAAAGCGACCGACGATCTCGGCTTCGTGCGGCTCGACAAGGCCAGCTTTGCCGCCTCGCCCAACATCTCGATCGACTACGCGGTGATGGAGAAAACGATCACGGCGGCCATGCTGCCGCTTGATGTCGGCTGGAACGATGTTGGCTCGTGGTCGTCGCTGTGGGATATCGCGCCGCGCGACGACAAAGGCAATTACATCCACGGCGAAGCGGTGCTCGAAGACACCAGCAACTGCTACGTCCACTCGGAAAAGTCGATCATTTCGACCATCGGCGTCAGCAATCTGGTGATTGTCGATACGCCCGACGCACTGCTCGTTGCCGACAAGAGCCGGACGCAGGACGTTGCAAAAATTGTCGCCCGCCTCAAGCAGTCGAACCGCAAGGAACAAGAGCAGCATCTCCGCAATTACCGCCCTTGGGGGTATTTCGAGACGCTCAACGTCGGGCCGCGCTTCCAGGTCAAGCTGCTGCACGTCAAGCCCGGCGGCAAGCTCTCGATGCAAATGCACCATCACCGCTCGGAGCACTGGATTGTCGTTCAGGGCACAGCCAAAATCGTGATCGGTGAAATCGAGAAACTGGCGCGCGAAAACGAGAGCGTTTACATTTTTGCGACCCAGTGGCACCGGCTCGAAAACCCCGGCAAGGTTCCCGTTGAGATCATCGAAGTGCAGATCGGCTCGTATCTCGGCGAAGACGACATCATGCGCACCGACGACATTTATCACCGCGCGCCGGAAGAGACCAAGTAGCCGCGGCGCTCACAGACGTTTCATGGATGAGCCTCGCGCCGGGTCGGCGCGAGGCTTTTTTAATGCCGTGCGCTTGCTTTCCCGATGGAGCGCAAGCAACGCTGACACGTTAGCAGATCAGTCCAACACAAACGCTATGGAGCCGTCATGTTCAATCTGTCCGTGCCGTGGTGGGAACTCGTCATTCGCAGCGTCGCGGTGTATGCGTTCCTGCTGATCTTATTGCGCTTGACTGGCAAGCGCCAAGTCGGCCAGCTCGCGCCGATGGATCTGATCCTGCTGCTGATCCTCAGCAATGCCGTGCAGAATTCCATGAACGCCGGCGACAATTCGCTTGTTGGCGGGTTGATCAGTGCGACGGCGCTTATCCTCATCAACTGGCTGTTGTCGTATGCAAGTTTCCGCAGCGCGACAATCGAGACGGTCGTCGACGGTATACCGCTCGTCCTTGTCCGTGACGGACAAATTCAGCAGCACACACTTGACGAGGAACACATCACGCGTGCCGAACTCGACACCGGATTGCGCTTGTCAGGCAGCTTCGACATCAACGATGTCCAGCTCGCCATGCTTGAGAGCAACGGCCATATTAGCGTGTGGACCAAAGCCGCACGGCAGGCAGACGCAGAGGCGGCGAGCGCATAGCCCGCGTCCGTTGCCGCGATGTCATGTTAGATCTGGGCATTGGCCAGCGCTGGCTGCATCGTGTCCTTACCGGACAGCAGCGCGTTGGCGGATGTCACCGGCCAGGCGATGCCGAGTGCGGGATCATCCCATTGAATGCCGCGATCGTGCGCGGGCGAATAGTAATCCGTCACCTTGTAGATCACTTCGGTATCGGCTTGAAGCGTGCAATAGCCGTGCGCGAAGCCCTTCGGCACCCACAGCTGCGCCCAGTTTTCCGCCGACAACACGGCTGCGACGTGCTGCCCAAACGTTGGCGAGCCGCGCCGGATATCGACCGCCACATCGAGGACAGCGCCGCGCGTCACGCGCACCAGCTTGTCTTGCGCCATCGGCGGCAATTGGAAATGCAGGCCGCGGACCGTGCCCTTAGCGGCGGATGCAGCGTGATTATCCTGCACGAAATGGGCCGCTATTCCGGCGTCACTGAGCGCGCGTTCATTCCAGGTTTCTGAAAAAAAGCCGCGCGCATCGGCAAATTTCTTAGGCGTGATCAGGATCACATCACAGATCGCGAGACGTTCAATTTTCATGTTTGCATTTTCATGGCGCCACGCCGGTCCCGGCCGTCATCGCGGTGGCTCGCCGGGCCGCAAGGGATAGACGCGGCTGGTTGCTTGTGCTGGCGATTGTGCCGCTTGTCCTGTGACCGGCGGCCCGCCTGGCTGTGCCACGCCCGGATTGACTACCGGCGGCGTCACAGGCGCTGAATTCTGATCAACGATCGCATCGTCATCACCGCTGCCTGAGGCTCCGGCCTGCTGTGCCTTGTCGTGGAAGCGCCGCCAGCTGACGGGGATCGACGCGAGATAGGCCATGGTTGCCACCGCCAGCGTCTCATACGGGTAGGTTGCCAGCATCGCGACAAAACCGATGGCCACGACGAAGATCGGCAGCACCCATTCGCGCTCCACCCGCTCGCCGAGCAACTTGCCGGAATAGGTTGGTATCGTCGAGACCATCATGATCGCGATGGTGAGCGTATAGAGCAGCACCAGCGTCAGGACGTACGGCTGCTTCATCACCTCAAAGCCGAGCGCGTGAATGTAAACTGGCAGCAAAACGGCAATGGCGGCGGCCGGGGTTGGCATGCCAGTGAAAAAATTCGATTGCCACTTGGGTTTGTCATCGTCGATCGCAGCGTTAAAGCGCGCCAAGCGCAGGGCGGATCCGAGCGCGAACATCATCACGCAGACCCAGCCGAGCTTCAAATTGAGCAGGCCCCAGTTGAACAGCAGAAACGCTGGCGCGACGCCGAAGTTGACGAAGTCGGCCAGGCTGTCCAGTTCAGCGCCAAAACGCGATGAGGCTTTCAGCAGGCGCGCGATGCGGCCATCGAGGCCGTCGAGGCAGGCTGCAAAAACGATGGCGGCGAGCGCCATATCATAGCGGCCTTCGATGCCCATGCGGATCGAGGTCAGGCCCGCGCACAGCCCGAGCAGCGTGAAGAAATTCGGCACCAGCATGCGGACTGGCACGCGGGCATGGCGGAACAGCGGGCGGCGGCGGCGGCGGCGCGTTTCCTTTTCCAGCGTTGGGACCACGGGATCCATGGCAGCCTCCGGTTATAGAACGCCTGCCGTTGGCGGCCCGCGATGGAGCAGCCGCAGGCATCGTCGCCTTACGCCCGCCGGGCTTCACGCTCCGGTTCATCCGACTTCAAATCGGCGAGCACCGTTTCGCCGCCGATCACGCGTTGACCAATGCTGACCAGCGCACCTTTGCCCGGCGGCAAAAACACATCGACGCGCGAGCCAAACCGGATCAGCCCGAAGCGCTGGCCTGCGCTGACTGTATCACCTTCGCCCGAAAACGTCACAATGCGGCGGGCGACCAATCCGGCGATTTGCACAACGCCGATGTCGGGTCCCGACGGGGTTTCGATCACCAGGGCGCGGCGCTCGTTTTCTTCGCTCGCCTTATCGAGCGCGGCGTTCAAAAACGTGCCCGGAATGTAAACCGACCGCACGATCCGGCCGCCAACCGGCGCGCGGTTGATGTGGACATCGAACACCGACAGGAAGGTCGAAATTCTCAGCCGTTCATCCGGCCCCAAGTTGAGTTCTGGCGGCGGGCGGACTTTTTCAATCGATGAAATCAGGCCGTCGGCTGCCGACACGACCAAGCCATCGCGCAGCGGTGTGACGCGCGCGGGATCGCGAAAGAAATAGACGATCCAGGCGGTGATCAGCGCTGACAGCCAGCCGAGCGGCGGGAATAGCAGAAAAAACAGCAGTGTCACGGCCGCGCCGATGGCAATAAACTTGTGCCCATCGGGATGCACGGGGGCGAGTGAGTCAAAAATCGTTTCGAGAATGCCGTGACGTTCGGACACTTGGGCCTCCAGGACCGCTGATTGTTATCGACGACCTTTTGCTATCCTACGACAGCGGCACGGCGACGAACCGGACATCGCCCTTGCCGTCTTCGACGCGCAGCAGCACGGCCTTGCGGCCAGCCTTGCGCACTTTGTCGACGGACTTGGCGACGTCTTCGGGCTTGGACACTTGATCCTGTCCGGCTTCGACGATCACGTCGCCAGCCTTGATACCCTTTTGCGCCGCTGGACTTTGCGGATCGATGTCTTCGACCACCACGCCGTTGAGCTTGGCGTCGATGCCGAGTTTCTTGCGCAGATCATCGGTCAGCGGCGTCAGCTTCAAACCAATCACCGACGCGCCGGCAGAACTCTCGCTCAGCGGCGTATCGGCTGGCGGTTTGTCTTCGGAGGCTGCATCGTCCTCGCCTTCGAGACGGCCGACGGCGACCTGAATGGTCTTGCGCTGACCTTTGCGCAAGACATCGACATCGACGGCTTTGCCGATCTGGGTTTGCGCAACGATCTTGGGCAGGCCGCGCATGGTCGAGACGTCTTTGCCGTCAAATTTCATGATGACATCGCCGGCTTCAAGCCCAGCTTTGGCGGCCGGGCTTTCCGGCGTCACCGCTGAGATTAGCGCGCCGGTGTTTTCCGGTACGCCAAGCGTTTCAGCGATGTCGTCGGTTACCGTCTGGATCTTGACGCCGAGCCATCCGCGCCGCGTTTCGCCGAACTGCTTCAGCTGTTCAACGACGGCTGCGACGGTATCCGACGGCACGGCAAAGCCAATGCCGATCGATCCGCCGGTTGGTGAAATGATAGCGGTGTTCACGCCGACAACGTCGCCGTTCATGTTGAACAGCGGGCCACCCGAGTTGCCCTTGTTGATCGCGGCATCGGTCTGCAGATAGTCGTCATAGGTGCCTTGCAGCTGACGCCCGCGGGCCGAAACGATACCCGCGCTGACCGAGAAGCCTTGGCCCAGCGGGTTGCCCATCGCCATGACCCAGTCACCGACGCGCATCAGGTCGGAATTGCCGAACGTCACGAACGGCAGGGGCTTTTCGCTTTCCACCTTCAGCAATGCGATGTCGGTCTTGGCGTCGGTGCCGATCAGCTTGGCCTTCAGCCGCTCACCCGAGAAAAAC
>JANMOL010000129.1:0-4460 GCA_031369245.1 Hyphomicrobium sp.
TGAGGATCGCTTCGTCAGCGAGCGGACCCTTTTCGCCGTTCAGCGCCTTGATGGCAGCACCGCGAATGACCGGCGTATCGTCGCCCGGGAACTGATACTTCGAGAGCAGTTCGCGAACTTCCATTTCGACGAGGTCGAGGAGTTCTTCATCTTCGACGATGTCGCACTTGTTCAAGAACACCACGACCTTTGGCACGCCGACCTGGCGGGCCAGCAGGATGTGCTCACGCGTCTGCGGCATCGGGCCGTCAACGGCCGAGACGACCAGGATCGCGCCGTCCATCTGGGCGGCACCGGTGATCATGTTCTTGACGTAGTCGGCATGGCCCGGGCAATCGACGTGGGCATAGTGACGGTTCGGCGTCGAATATTCGACATGCGACGTCGCGATCGTCAAAATCTTAGTCGGGTCGCGGCGGCCCTGGCTCTCAGACGCCTTCGCCACTTCATCGTACGCAATCGACGTCGAGGTCCAGCCACGGTCGTGTGAAACCTTCGTTAGCGCTGCCGTCAACGTGGTCTTGCCGTGGTCGACGTGACCGATCGTTCCAACGTTGCAGTGCGGCTTGTTGCGCTCAAACTTTTGCTTGCCCATCGTAGGCTCTCCTCAGTCTTCCTAACGCGCCCCAGGATTGACCCTGGGATTCCTAATGCTTCACTTTTCAAATCCGCCCGCCGGAAAATCCCAGCAGCCAAACCCGATCTCGACTAGGCGTACTTCGCCTTAACTTCATCGGCGACATTGCGCGGAACTTCGGCGTAATGCGCAAATTGCATGGTGTAGGAGGCCCGTCCAGTCGACATCGAGCGCAACTGGCTGACGTAACCGAACATGTTGGCGAGCGGCACATAGGCGCGGACGACCGTGGCGTTGCCGCGCATCTGCTGATCGCGTATCTGGCCGCGGCGGCTGTTGATGTCGCCGATGACGCCGCCGACGAAATCGCCGGGCGTCACAACTTCCACGTCCATGACGGGCTCGAGAATTTTAACGCCGCCTTTTTCGCAGCCTTCCTTCATCGCCGCACGGGTCGCAATTTCGAAGGCGATGGCCGACGAGTCGACATCATGGAACGCGCCGTCATAAAGCGTGACCTTCATGTCGACCAGCGGGAAGCCGATCAGGATGCCGTTGTCCCAGACCGACTTGACGCCTTTTTCGACGCCCGGAATAAATTCCTTTGGAACGGTGCCGCCGATGACCGTCGACTCAAACTCATTGCCCTTGCCGGTTTCATTCGGCTCGAGCTTGAGCTTGACGCGCGCGAACTGGCCGGTGCCGCCGGTCTGCTTTTTGTGCGTGTAGTCGATGTCAGCCGCGCGGCCGAGCGTTTCGCGATACGCAACCTGCGGAGCGCCGACAATCGCATCGACGCCATAGGTGCGCCGCAGAATATCGACCTTGATGTCGAGATGCAGTTCGCCCATGCCCTTGAGGATGGTTTCGCCGCTCTCTTGATCGACCGAGACGCGGAACGAGGGATCCTCGTGCGACATCGTGTACAGAGCGATCGCCATCTTTTCCTGGTCGGCCTTGGTCTTCGGCTCGATCTTTTGAGCAATGACCGGCTCAGGGAAATCCATCTTTTCGAGGATGACGGGTTTTGCCGGATCGCACAGCGTTTCGCCGGTGCGGGTGTCTTTCAAACCTTGCAGTGCAATGATGTCGCCGGCAAAGGCTTCCTTGATTTCTTCGCGGTCGGCGGCGTGCATCAGATACATGCGGCCGGCACGCTCTTTTTTATCGCGTGTGGTGTTGGCGAGCGCCATGCCCTGCTCGAGCTTGCCCGAGTAGACGCGGCAGAACGTGATCGAGCCGACGTGTTCAAAGCTCATGATCTTAAAGGCGATCATCGACAACGGTTCGCTGTCGGCTGGCCGCCGCAGGATGGCCGCATCGTTCTTCGGGTCGATGCCCTCATAGGCTTCGCGATCGAGCGGCGACGGCAGGAAGTCGACCACAGCATCGAGTAGCGGTTGAACGCCTTTGTTCTTGAACGCCGAGCCGCACATCATCGGATAGAACGCGCGCGTGACGGTCGCCTTGCGGATCAGCCGGCGAAGCGTAGCCTCATCCGGCTCCTTGCCGTCGAGGTAATCCGCCATCGCCGTATCGTCCATATCGACGGCGGCTTCGATCATGTTGGCGCGGAATTCAGCGGCCTTGTCGGCGAGATCGGCCGGGATCGGACCCTCGACCATCTTGGCGTCCTTGCCATCACCGTCCCAGGTGATGCCAATCATGCGGATGAGGTCGATGACGCCCTTGAAATCGGCTTCAGCACCGATCGGGATCTGCAACGGCACGGCCTTGGCGCCGAGCTTATCCTTGATGTCGGCGAGGCACATGTAGAAGTCAGCGCCCGTCTTATCCATTTTGTTGGAGAAGATGATGCGCGGCACGCCGTATTTGTCGCCTTGGCGCCAAACGGTTTCAGTTTGCGGCTCCACGCCCTGGTTGCTGTCGAGAACGCACACTGCGCCGTCGAGCACGCGCAGCGAACGCTCGACTTCAATCGTGAAGTCGACGTGGCCTGGGGTATCGATGATGTTCAGGCGCCGCTTGCGGCCGTCGCGGCCCGGCCAGAAACAGGTCGTAGCAGCCGACGTGATAGTGATGCCGCGCTCGGCTTCCTGCTCCATGAAATCCATGGTCGCGGCGCCATCGTGCACTTCGCCAATTTTGTAAGACTTACCGGTGTAATAGAGAACCCGCTCCGTAGTCGTGGTTTTCCCAGCATCGATGTGAGCCATGATGCCGAAATTGCGATAGTCTTTGATGGCGTATTGACGGGCCATAATGTGCCTCGAAAGTCCTTGAAAGTCTTACCAGCGATAATGCGAGAAGGCGCGATTGGCTTCTGCCATCTTGTGCGTGTCTTCGCGCTTCTTGACGGCCGTGCCACGGTTGTTGGCAGCATCCAGAAGCTCACCCGACAGCTTGTCGATCAGCGTTGACTCGTTGCGTGCCCGGGCCGCCGTGATGATCCAGCGAATGGCAAGCGCCTGACGGCGCTCATTGCGAACTTCGACCGGCACCTGATAGGTCGCGCCGCCGACCCGGCGTGAGCGTACCTCAACCGCCGGCATGACATTCTCAAGCGCGGTTTTGAATAGATCGAGAGGGTTTGCCTTGCCCTTCGTTTCCATCTTTTCAAATGCGCCGTAAACCATGCGTTCGGCGACCGACTTTTTGCCGTGCTCCATGACCGCGTTCATGAACTTGGTGACAACCAAGTCGTGGAACTTCGGATCGGGGATCACTTCCCGCTTTTGCGCCGCGTGACGACGAGACATCCTGACGAGCCCTTCGCTTCGAATTCTGTTTCAGTTGAGGGCGAGCAACATGCAGGCCCCAGAGATTGTTACTTAGGCCGCTTGGCGCCGTACTTCGAACGGCGCTGACGGCGGGCCGCAACGCCCTGCGTATCGAGCACGCCGCGCACCACGTGGTAGCGCACGCCGGGCAAATCCTTAACGCGGCCGCCGCGGATCAGAACCACAGAGTGCTCCTGCAGATTGTGACCTTCGCCCGGGATATAGCCGATGACTTCAAAGCCATTGGTCAGCCGGATCTTGGCGACCTTACGAAGTGCCGAATTCGGCTTCTTCGGCGTCGTGGTGTAAACGCGGGTGCAGACGCCGCGCTTTTGAGGGCACGACTCCATGTGGCGCGACTTCTCGCGATAGGTCTACATTTCCCGGGGCTTCCGGATCAACTGTTGTATCGTCGGCATCAGCCCAACCTTGCCTTCAAGTCCAAACCGCTGACGTTATCCGACCAACGGAAAACGCCAAGCAAACCTGCCAGGCGGCGAAAAATCGCCCCTAGCATGAAAAAACCAGAGGATCGTGCCGCCCTTTGGAGGAAGCAGATCTTGGCCCGTCGATGTGCTCTGCTTTAGTGGACGGTAGCGTTTAGGCCGGCGTCGCACCCTAAAGAGCGCCGAAGTGGGCCTACCACCTACCGTGAGAGTGGACGGAGCTATATACACAGCTCCTATATTGGTCAACACTCCGCCCGTCTCACAGCGAACTTATTTTCCAACACTGCCGTTTCGCCTGATGAAGGGGCCTGCGGCACGCTGTCAGGCCCCGCAAAGACGGCCCGAGAACACGGCCCGAGAACAAGCCCCGCAAAAAATCGCAATGTTCCGAATCCGCAAAAAAACGGCCGCCCCGATGGGAGCGGCCGGTATTTTGTTCGTCAAGAAAGCGCCTGTTCTTACGCGGCTTCATCCGCGCTGGAACGACGGCGGCGACGCGCTGCCGGGCCGCCAGCCGCGCCGTCTGGCCCAGGAATGTTGGCTGTCTTGGCCGTTTCCTTGGCAATCAGCTCGTCGCGCATGGCCGCAATCTTGCGCAGCTGGCGCAACATGCCGCCGGTGCCGGCCGGGATCAATCGGCCGACGATGACGTTTTCCTTCAAACCTTCGAGCATATCCGACTTTCCATTGACG
>JANMOL010000155.1:0-8766 GCA_031369245.1 Hyphomicrobium sp.
GTCAACCATCGGCGAAACCGTCAACGCGCTGATGGGCTCGAAGCCCGAAGCCCGCTTCCGCTTCATCCAAGAGCGCGCCGCCTTCGCCAAGGATCTGGATATTTAGTGGCGTCTAGGCCGGCCGTCGGCCGGTTGATTTGATCGGTCGTGGTGAAAGTCTTGTCGCGACGACGCGCAAGCGCTGTCTCGCGTTTGTGATGCGGGCACACTAGGACTCATGCATCGGCGGGACGTGGTTCGGGGTGTCGCGCTGTAATGGCCTGCACCGATTCGCTCATGCGAACACGCAGACGGCACGCTGGGGCGCGTCACAGCCCCGAAACAAAAAAGGGGACGTCTCAATGAATATCAAAGCACTCACCGCTGAAGCCGTCGGCACGTTTATGCTCATGGCATCGGTGCTCGGCGCCGCGTTTTACTCGTTCAGCGCGCCGGCCGGACCTGCGGGCATTGTCGGCGTCGCGCTGTCAATTGGCTGCACGGTCATGGCGCTGGCCTACGCCATCGGCCACGTTTCGGGCGGGCACTTCAATCCGGCCGTCACGCTCGGCCTTGTGGCGGGCGGACGCTTTGAAGCTGGCAACGCGCCCGGCTACATTCTGGCGCAAGTTGTCGGCGCGTGCTCGGCGTGCGGCGTGTTTTCGCTGATCGGTCACACCGGCGCTGGCTTCGCTGCCAACGGCTACGGCGAACTGTCGATGCTCAAGGCCAGCATGAGCCAGGTGTTCGTCATCGAAACCGTGCTGACGGCGTTTTTCCTGCTGGTCATCATGGGCGTGACGCGCAAGGGCGGGCCCGGACTTCTGGCGCCGGTGGCGATCGGCCTGACGCTGACCGCGATCCACCTGATGGCGATCCCGATCTCAAACGCGTCGGTTAACCCGGCCCGCTCGATGGCATCGGCCGTTTATGCCGGCGGCGAAGCCTTGTCACAGGTCTGGGTGTTCTGGGTAGCGCCGATCCTCGGCGGCGTCCTCGGCGGCCTGCTCGGCCGCTGGCTGCTCGAGGACTAATTTCTCGTCTCACATTTGAGCATTTCGAGGGGGTGGCCAGCGACAGATCAGTCTCTGGCCGCCCCTATTTCGTTGCTCCTCAGGCCCGCAGGCCCGCCACAACGCCGCGCTGGCATGGTTTTCCTTGCGCAAGACCGCTAGTTGTGCGAGCACCCTCGCGTGCCGGAGCGCAGGGGTTTGATTCAGCATTTTTTGCTCTATTGACCCACCCCATTTGACTTAGTCACTTTTCGGCACCGTGTTCTCCCCTGCGCTCTCGTTCGATGCTTCTGGCGCCACCCGCGCCGGGTGGCGCATGAGCAAATGGAGACGTGTACTTTTGGAACCAACGACGTTCGCTGACCTCGGCCTTTCGCCTAAGGTGCAAGCCGCTATCACGGCCTCTGGGTATACCATCCCGACGCCCATTCAAGCCGCTGCCATCCCCGTCGCCGTCACCGGCCGTGATGTGCTCGGCATCGCCCAAACAGGCACCGGAAAAACCGCCTCGTTCGTGCTGCCGATGATCACGCGCCTTGAAACCGGCCGGGCGCGCGCCCGCATGCCGCGCTCGCTGATCCTGGCGCCGACCCGCGAGCTGGCAGCCCAGGTGGCGCAGAGTTTCGAGAAATATGGCGTCAATCATAAGCTCGATGTTGCGCTGCTGATCGGCGGCGTCTCGATGGATGACCAAGTCAAAAAGCTCGATCGCGGCGTCGATGTGCTGATCGCGACACCGGGCCGGATGCTCGATCATTTCCAGCGCGGCCGCCTGATGCTGATGGGCGTTGAAATCCTGGTCATCGATGAAGCCGACCGGATGCTCGACATGGGCTTCATCCCGGACATCGAAAAAATCTGCAAGCTGCTGCCGCCGCGCCGTCAGACGCTGTTTTTCTCGGCGACGATGCCGCCCGAGATCACCCGCCTGGTCAACACGTTCTTGAAAGATCCGCTTCGCATCGAAGTCGCAAAACCTGCGACCACGGCCAAGACCATTACGCAGCTGTTCAAGTTCTGCCCCGACGGCGAAGATTACGCCAAGCGCGAAATTCTGCGCGAGCTGATCAAGTCGGCCAACGTCCGCAACGCGATTATCTTCTGCAACCGCAAACGCGACGTGGCGGTGCTGTATAAATCCCTGGCCAAGCATGGTTTCAACGCAGGCGCTCTGCACGGCGACATGGAACAAAGCGCGCGCACGGCGACGCTGGATAAATTCCGCGCTGGCGAGATCATGCTGCTGGCGGCATCCGACGTCGCGGCCCGCGGCCTCGATATTCCGGATGTCTCGCACGTTTTCAATTTCGATCTGCCGTGGGCCTCTGACGACTACGTCCACCGCATTGGCCGCACCGGCCGCGCGGGCAAAGAGGGTCACTCGATCTCGCTCGTCAGTGCTGATGATTTGAAGTTCGTTGCGGACATCGAGAAAGTCACCGGCGAGGCGGCGGCCTGGCTCGGCGACGCGCCAACCGAAGACGATGTGTCGGGCGCTGGCAAGCGCCGCCGTGGTCCGAGGGGACGCGGCGCACCGCCAGCGCGTGGCGGCGATCGCCAGGGCGCATCCGGCCGGCCAAGCAGCGGCCGCCCCAGCGGCGATAGATCGGGAGACAGACCGGGGGACAGACCGGGGGACAGACCGGGCGATCGACCGGCGGGCGGCACGGACAAGCCTGAAAAGCGTGAGGCGCGGCCAGCAGCTGTCAAGCCAGAGCACGTCAAACCAGAACGCGAAAAGCCGCAACGGCTTTGGGCCGAGCGGACCGAGCAACCAGCTGGCGAGCCGCAGTCTGCTGTTCGCGCTGAGCGGCCAGATCGCCAAGACCGGCCTGAACGTCAAGAACGGCCAGAACGTCAAGATCGCCCAGAGCGTCAAGAGCGCGCTGAGCGCGCGCCTCGGGCCGAGGCGGCCGATCGCCCCGCTCCAGCTGCCAGCGCACCGGCCGTTGACGCTGGACGGGCACCCGTGGCCGATGCGCGGTCCTCCCGCCGCACGGACGAGCCGCGTCCGGAACGCACCGAACGGGCGCGCTCAGAGCAGCGTCAAGAATCGCGTCAAGAATCGCGTCAAGAACCGCGTAGCGACAAGCCGCAGCGCGGCGGCCGTGAAGCGCGCCACGACGCCTGGACCGATACGCCCAAGAAGCCCGGACGCGATGAGGCGCCGCGTGCCTCGCATGGCCGTGACAAGTCAAAGCCGTCGCAACCCAAAGCACCTGCACAGCAGACCGCCCGGGATACCGTCGGCTTTGCTGACAGTATGCCGGCGTTCATGCGCAAACCGCCGCGGCCTTTGAAGCAACCGGGCCGCGGCTAACGCTCAGCCCTTGCGCGAACCTTTTTGAGACGGACGCGGCGTCCCCCGTTGGGCGCCGCTTTTTTTCGCCCCTCCCGCCGCCTTGCTTTGGGCGGGAGCCTGGCGGCGCGCGGCAGCCTGGCTGTGACGCGCCACGCCGATCGCCTCGCGTGCCCACTCCAGCATATCATCGGGCTCGTCATAAAGCCGCTCGGGCGCGCGCCAGTACGACATCGCGACCGGGCCCGTTTTGCCGTCATATGTGAACGGCCCGAGGCCTTCGCTCTCATAGCGCGCCTTGGTTGATGGATCAGCTTTCAGATAGAGCCGGTCGTCATCCGCCAGCGCGAACAGCACGCCGCCAGCATAGATGCTGGCGCCGCCAAACATGCGCCTGACTGTGATCGGGCCGAGCGGCGCCAGAAGATCGCCGACAAGCTCTAGAAAGGATTTCGAGACAGCCATCGCGATGCCTCTCGCGCGGTCCTAGTGGTCGGCGGGCGCGAAGCCATCCGGTGTCGCAGGCTGCAAGTTGACGCTCTCGCCGCAGCCGCATGCGCCCTTCTGGTTCGGGTTATTGAACACGAAGGTGGATGCCAGCTTGTCGGTCTTGAAGTCCATCTCGGTGCCGAGCAAATACATGACCGCTTTGGGGTCGATCAGAACCACCGCGCCCTTGTCCTCGATCACTTCGTCGAATTTGCCGATCTCGCTGGCCCAGGTCATGGTGTACTCCATGCCCGCGCAGCCACCCTTTTTGATGCCAATCTTCAACCCTTTGACATCCGGCTTGGCAGCCATCAGCGCGTTGACGCGTGCCGCGGCAGCGTCCGTCAGGGTCATCACTTTGGGCATCATGCGGAGCGACGGCATTGGGCTTCGAACCTCGTTGGCGGTAGTGCCATTCTATGGGCATATATAGCGCCAGGCGGCAACATTACGACCGCCGCCGTTAAAACATTCCGACCGCCAGGCGGGCTTCGTCCGACATCCGGGTCTGATCCCAGGGCGGATCGAAGGTTATTTTGACCTTGGTGCCGGCCACGCCCGCCACGGCATTGACAGCGTTTTCGACCCAAATCGGCATTTCGCCCGCCACCGGGCAGCCAGGGGCCGTCAGCGTCATATCAATAGCGACGTTGCGGTCGTCATCGATCTCCACCTTGTAGATCAACCCCAGCTCATAGATGTCAGCCGGGATTTCCGGATCGTGCACGGTTTTCAGAGCCGCCACGATATCGGTCGTCAGCCGGTCAATCTCCTCGGGTGGCAGCGGTGGCGACTGAGCGGCGCCGGCCGGATGCGTTGACGGCGCATCAAGCGCTGCCACGGCTGCTTTGATCTCAGCCTTTTCGTCGGTGCGATTGCCATCGTCCATCGTCGTTTATCCTTACGCGAACAGGTCATGCGCCTTGGTCAGCGCCGTGACCAGCGCATCGGCCTCGGCCCGGGTATTGTACATCGCAAATGAGGCGCGGCAGGTAGCGGTCACGCCCAGCCGCTCCATCAGCGGCTGCGCGCAATGGTGGCCGGCGCGGATCGCGACGCCCGAGCGGTCCACGATCGTCGAGACGTCATGCGCGTGCAGCCCATCGACCGTAAAGGCGAAGATCGCGGCTTTGCCGGGTGCTGTGCCAAACAGCTTGACCCACGGCAGCTCGGCGAGGCGCGCGCCGGCATAGCTCGCAAGATCAGCCTCGTGGGCAGCAATCTTCTCGCGCCCGACCTGCATCATGTAGTTCAGCGCCGCGCCAAGACCGATGGCTTCGACGATCGCTGGTGTGCCGGCTTCAAATTTATGCGGCAGCTTGTTGTACGTGATGCGATCGACGGCCACGGTCTCGATCATATCGCCGCCGCCCTCGTACGGCGGCAGGGCTTCAAGATGGCGCTTCTTGCCATACAGCACGCCGATGCCGGTCGGGCCGTAGGTCTTGTGGCCGGTGAAGACATAAAAATCGGCATCAAGATCGCGGACATCGACGCCCATGTGGACGACGGCCTGGCTGCCATCGACCAGCACTGGAATACCGCGATCATGCGCGATGCGGATCATCTCCTTGACCGGATTGACCGTGCCGAGCACGTTCGACATATGGGTGACCGCGACCATTTTGGTCTTCTTGGTCAGCATGCGAGTGAATTCTTCGAGGATCAGCTCGCCGCGCTCGTTGATCGGCACCCACTTCAGGACGGCGCCCTTTTTTTCGCGCAGGAAATGCCACGGCACGATGTTGGCGTGGTGCTCCATAATCGTCAGCAGGATTTCATCGTCCTGCTCGATTTCAGTCTCGCCGACCGTGTGAGCGACTAGGTTGATCGCGCTGGTGGCGTTACGCGTGAAAATGATTTCTTCGGTGCTGCCGGCATTCAAGAACCGGCGCACGGTCTCGCGCGCCGCCTCGAAGTGGTCGGTCGCGACGTTCGACAAATGATGCAGGCCGCGATGCACGTTGGCGTATTCGAAGCGGTAGGCGTGATCCATGGCTTCCAGTACCGAGCGCGGCTTTTGGGCCGACGCGCCGCTATCGAGGTAAACCAGCGGCTTGCCGTGGACTTCGCGATAGAGGATTGGGAAATCCGCGCGGATCCGGTCAACGTCATAGATTGCGCTGGCCAGCTGACCTGCGGCGACGCTGGTTCGGCCTTCGAAAATCTTGGTCTCGCTGCCCATATTTGTCCTCGTTAGGCTTGGCCTCGTTAGGCTTGGCCTTGGCGCAGCCAATCAACGGCCAATCTACTTAAAGCACTACGCAGGCCTTCGTGTTCCAGTTTATCAATGGCTTCGCCGACAAACGACTCAATCAGCAGGGCGCGCGCCTCATGTTCAGGGATGCCGCGCGACATGCAATAGAACAGCAGGTCTTCATCAAGCTGCGCCGAGGTCGTGCCGTGGCCGCAGACCACGTCGTCGGCGTAAATCTCGAGTTCCGGCTTGGAATCGAATTCGGCATCGGGCGACAGCATCAGGGCCTGCGCCATCTGCTTGCCGTCGGTCTTCTGGGCGTCGGGGCGGACGATGATCTTGCCCTGGAAAATGCCGCGGCCGTGATCGTCGAGCACGCCCTTGAACAGTTCGCGGCTTTCGCAACGCGGGACCGCGTGATCAACGACCAGCGTGGTGTCGATGTGTTCATGCCCGCGGGCCAGAAACGCGCCGGATAGATCAAGCTTGCCGCCCTCGCCCTGGTAGACGGTGTGGATCTGATTGCGAGCCAGCGCGATGCCGCTGGTGAACTGGAAGCCGCGATAGTGTGCATCGCGTGCAAGCGCGACGTTCCAATTAGCAAGGTGCATGCCCTTGCCGCTGCCGGCCGCAACCTTGACGTGATGGGTTTCCGCACCCTGCCCGATTGTGATTTCGGTCAGCGTATTCATCTGGCCATCGGGCGTCGCGCCCGGCACCGTGATGTGCGCCTCGATGATCGTTGCGAGCGAGCCGGCGCCTGCCGCGATGATATTGCGCACGGCAGCGAAGCGGGCATCCGAGCCCGCCCGCAGAAATACGATCAGCAGCGGTTTGGCGAGCTTGGCCTGATCGGCAACGCGCACCACCGCGCCATCGGTCATGAACGCGGTATTGAGTGCAATCGTTGCATCCTTATCAGGGCCGGTCGTGGCGCTGAGGTGTGCGGCCACCTCATCGGGTGCACCCGCAAGCGCGCCCGACAACGGTTTGACATCAAGACCGTCAGCGCCTTCGAGATCCGACAGGTCGGCCCGGCACGCGCCGTTGACGAACGTGATGCGGTAAGCGTCGATGTGCGCTAAGGGCCCAAGCGCCACAATCAAGTCTGCGATCGTGACGGTGGCGGTATCATCGACTGCAACCGGCAGCGTCTCTTTGAGCGCGGCCCTGAGATCGGTGTACTTCCATTCCTCAACCCGGCGATGCGGCAAGCCGAGCGCGCTGAACGTGCCGATCGCGTTCTTACGCGCGGCTTGCACGGCGGCCCCGCCCGGAAGCTTGGGCGCGGCCTGTTCAAAGGCTTCGGTCAGCGCCTGCTCGGCTTTGGTTTTCATGACGGCTATGGTCATATCAGGCAGCCTTCCCGGAATAGTCGGTGTAGCCCGACTTCTCGAGTTCGAGCGCCAGCTCCTTGCCGCCGGTTTTCTGGATTTTGCCGTCGGCCAGCACGTGCACCTTGTCGGGCACGATGTAGTTCAGCAGCCGCTGATAGTGTGTGATGACGAGGAACGCGCGGTCTTTCGAACGCAGCGCGTTGACGCCTTCCGAGACGATCCGCAGTGCATCGATATCAAGCCCGCTATCGGTTTCATCGAGCACGCACAGCGTCGGCTCCAGCAGCGCCATCTGCAAAATTTCCGAACGCTTCTTTTCGCCGCCCGAGAACCCGACGTTGACCGGCCGTTTCAACATTTCAACATCGATATTGAGATCGGCGCCCTTTTCCTTGACCAGCTTAAAAAACGCCGGCGTGGTCAATTCGTCCTGGCCGCGTTTCTTGCGCAGCGCGTTGGTTGCCGTTCGCAAGAATGTTAGACCCGCAACGCCCGGAATTTCCATCGGATACTGGAACGCCAAAAACACGCCCTTGGCGGCGCGCTCGTCAGGCGCCATTTCGAGAATGCTCTCGCCATTCCACAGAATGTCGCCATCCGTCACCTCGTACCCGGCGCGGCCCGCCAGCACGTAGGCCAGCGTCGACTTGCCCGAGCCGTTCGGGCCCATGATGGCGTGCACTTCGCCCTTGGGCACTGTGAGCGACAGGCCCTTGAGGATCACCTTGTCCTCGTCGGCGAGCTTGACGTGCAGGTTTTTAATTTCGAGCATACCTCAGACCTTCCGACTCGGCACAATGGCCCCTTCATCATTTCTTGCGCCATGGCCGACGCCGCAAAAGCGCGGGTGCGGCCATGACGATATTGGGTAGGTGGACAGCGCGGCACGCATCATCCGACGCTCCCCTCGAGTGAAATGCCGATCAGCTTTTGCGTTTCGGCCATGAATTCCATCGGCAGATGCTGCAGCACGTCGCGCACGAAGCCGTTGACGACCAGCGCGATGGCTTCTTCCTTCGATAATCCGCGCTGCTGGCAATAAAACAGCATGTCGTCGGAGATTTTCGAGGTCGTGGCTTCGTGCTCGAAGTGCGCTGATGAATTCTTGGCCTCAATGTAGGGCACGGTGTGCGCCCCGCACTTGTCGCCGATCAGCAATGAGTCGCAATTGGTAAAATTGCGCACGCCGGTTGCCTTGCGATGCGCCGAGACAAGCCCGCGGTAGGTGTTCTGCGAATGCCCGGCCGCGATGCCCTTCGAGATAATCCGGCTCGACGAATTCTTGCCGAGGTGGATCATCTTGGTGCCGCTGTCGACCTGCTGATAGCCGTTCGAGACCGCGATGGAATAGAATTCGCCGCGCGAATAGTCGCCGCGCAAAATGCAGCTCGGATACTTCCAGGTGATGGCCGAGCCCGTTTCGACCTGCGTCCACGAGATCTTGGCGTGATG
>JANMOL010000173.1:0-4281 GCA_031369245.1 Hyphomicrobium sp.
GTCAACCAGATTCAGGTCAACGCGCGCATCGGGCTATCGTTTGCCTCAGCACTGCGTTCGATGCTCCGGCAGGATCCCGACATCATCATGATCGGGGAAATTCGCGATCTCGAAACCGCAGAAATTGCTATCCGGGCGTCGCTGACCGGCCATCTCGTGCTGTCGACCGTTCACACCAACAGTGCGGCCGCAACGATCACCCGCCTGCTCGACATGGGTGTTGAAGATTATCTGCTGGGCTCCAGCCTCAAAGGTGTGCTGGCGCAGCGCCTTGTCCGGCGGCTGTGTGCGTCATGCGCAGCGCCGGCTGAAATCAGTCAACCTTTGCGCGTTCGTCTCGCCGAACTCGGCGCTCCGCCAGAAGCAATCGCTGCACAGCGCATCAAGCACGCCGTTGGCTGCACGGTTTGCCGCAACACTGGTTTTGCGGGCCGTACCGTCATTTATGAGCTTTTGAGCCTGACAGACGCCGTGCGCGATACTGTGCTGCGGCGGGGCAGCGAACGCGCGCTCGAAGATGCCGCCATCTCCGCGGGTATGACGACGATGCTGTCGAACGGGCTATCCAAGGTGCTGGCGGGCGAGACCACGCTTGAAGAAGTTTTCCGCGTTACGAAAGCCGGCGATGCCACACTATAACTACGAGGTCTTTGATCGTGATGGCGTGCGGCGGGCCGGTGCGCTGGCGGCTGCGACGCGTGAAGGCGCGCTCGACGTCCTGACGCGCCGCGGTCAGATCCCGATCGTGCTGACGGAAGGCCGGCCCGCAACCGATGTCGCGTGGTGGCAGCGCGAGCTGTTTGGCGGCGGCGGGCTGCCGCTGCCCGCTTTGGCGATGTTCACGCGCGAGTTGACCGCGCTCATCAAGGCCGACATTCCGATCGATGACGCGCTGCGGCTGGTGGCGATGCAGCCGCTGATCCCGGCGCGGGTCCGTAAAACCACGACCAGCGTTCTGGGGCTGGTGACCGAAGGTGAGGCGCTGTCGGACGCACTGGCCGCGCAAGGCCGGACATTTCCCGAATTCTATTGGCGGCTGGTGCGCGCTGGTGAAGCCAGCGGATCGCTCGGACCGGTGCTCGACGATTTGACGGCGTTTCTCGATTCCTCTGTTGAGACGCGCGGGCGCGTTGGTGCGGCCCTGGTGTATCCAGCCGTGCTGATTGTGGCAGCACTCGGCGCCGTGGCCGTCATCATGACCGTGCTGCTGCCAACAATCACGCCGCTGTTTCAGGAGGCGGGTGCCACGCCGCCATTTCTGGTGCGCGTGCTCGGCCGGGTTTCGGTATTTCTGTCTGGCAACGCGTATGGCATTGCGGCGGCGATCCTGGCGTTGGTCATCGCTGCCGCCGTGGCTTTGCAGAATGCCCGCACGCGCATGGCGCTCGACCGGATGTTGCTGCGCTTACCACTCGCCGGGCCGTTGATTGAGCGGCGTGACACGGGCCGGCTGGCGCGGACGTTGGCGACGCTGATCAAGAACAGCGTGCCGATTGTCGATGCCGTGCGGATCTCCGCCAGCGTGCTCTCCAACCGGGTGCTGGCCGAGGCGGTTCGCGGGGCGGGTGATGAAATTCAGGAAGGCGGCGTGCTGTCGGCGCCGCTCGCCCGTTCCGGGCTGTTTTCGGATCTGTTTTTGCGGCTGACCTCGATTGGCGAACAAACCGGACAGCTCGATACGATGCTGCAGCGGACGGCCGAAATCTACGAAGCGGCCCTCAAGCGGCAGATCCAGCGTCTGACGAGCCTGATCACGCCCGTTGTGACGCTGGTCATCGGCGGGGTTGTCGGCGGGTTGCTGGTCACCGTCATGAGTGCGCTCATTTCGGTCAACGATCTGGCGCTCAAATGAAACCACCGTTGCCAGCGAGGCGTGCGCGCGATGGCGGCTTCACGCTGCTTGAACTGATCGTGGTCATGGCCATTTTAGCGATGGCCGCCATCATGGCGTTTCCGTCCGCCAGCGGCTCGCGGCGCGGGCTGACAGCCGAGGCGGCGGCGCTCAACTTCGCCTCGGCGCTGCGCATTGCGCGGGCGGAAGCGATGCGCAGCAATCGCGAGCAGACGCTAGTGCTGGATGTCGCGCGCCGCCGTTACACCGCTGCCGGGCTGCGGGTGGCGCGCGCCCTGCCATCCGACGTGGCGATCAGTTACGAAATCCCGGCGGCTGAACAATCAGCCGCTGCGACGGCGGCCGTGCGCTTCCGGCCCGATGGCAGCTCGAGCGGCGGCACGTTTCGGTTTGCAGCCCACCGGCAAACGGCCAGCGTCGCCGTCGATTGGCTGACGGGCACAGCCCGCGTCGCGCTCGGAGTGAAAACGCCATGAGCCAGCGCCAATCCGGTTTCACGCTCATCGAGACGCTGGTGGCGCTGGTGGTGTTCTCGCTGATTGCTGGCGCGGTTCAGGTTTGCCTGTCGGGCGGGTGGCGCAGCATCAAGACGGCGCGCATGGAAACCGAGGCGCTGCGCATTGCCAAGTCTCAGTTGACGAGCGCGGGCCTTGAGGAGGCTTTGACGGATGGCGTTCAAGCGGGTGAGACCACCGGCGGGTTCACCTGGAGCCGCGAGGTTCAGCGCTACAACCCGGCGGCGCGTGGCGGATTTGAAATCGGCTCGCTGCCGGCGTACTGGGTGACGGTCTCCGTGCACTGGCGCGACGGCGTGCTGCGGCCGGAACGCGAAGTGGCGCTCCGCACGCTCAAACTCGGGCGCCTGCCATGAGCGGGCGGACACATAAGAGTATTCGCCGGTGGCACCGACGCGAAGCGGGCTTTACGCTGCTCGAACTGCTGGTCGGCCTGACCGTTCTGGCGATGCTTGTCGCTCTCATCCCCGGCGCGCTGCGGATTGCCAATCGCGCTTGGACAACCTCTCAGGCGCTGGTCAGTGAGACGGAAAGTGCCTCGGCCCTGCTGTTCGTCGAGCAGCATCTGGCAGGCGCCATGCCGTTGATCGAGACGTCCGAGGAGGGCGCCAACAGCATCGCGTTCGAGGGCGGTGCGCAGAGCCTGCGGTTTGTGGCAACGCTTGAAAACGGCCCGCTTGGCGGCGGTCTCTACAAGATGGAACTCGCCGCGCCATCGGGTGCGGCGCTGGAGTCGAGCCAGCTGGTGTTGCGGCTGTTTGCGTTCAGCCGCGTACGCTCCAGCGAGCAGACGGCCGCGCCGATTGAAGATCGTACGCTGCTGTCAGGGCTCGAAAGCGCGCGCTTTCGCTATTTTGGCGCGCAGGCCTTGCGGCGTGATCCGGAATGGTCGGAGACCTGGACCAGCCCTGATCGTTTGCCGGATCTTGTTGAGCTGACGATCGTGCCGCGCGGCGCGCCGTCAGCAGCGCCGCAGACAATCCGCGTTGAGCTCAGACTGCGCACGCGGACTTAAGGACACGGCGTCGCTGCTACCAGCTGGCAACGTCCTGATCTTCATCGACCCCACCCGGGGCGTTATCGCGGCCGAGTGAAAACACTTCCGGCTGGCCGTTCTTGCCTGGAAAGCGGTATTGGTAAGGCCGTCCCCAGGGATCGACCAGTCCGTCGGCCCGTTTCAGGTAGGGGCCCTTCCAGCGTGCGCCGCCCGAGGCATTTTGTATCAGCGACGCAAGCCCTTGCTGCTGGGGTGGAAAGCCGCCGTTGTCGAGCGAGAACAATTCGAGTGCGGTCGAAATCGCACTGATCTGGGCGCGGGCGGTTTCAGTTCGTGCCTTGCCGAGATAGCGCAGCACCTGCGGCGCGGCGATGGTTGCGAGCAGCACGATGATCGCCAGCACGACGAGCAGTTCAATCAGCGTGAAGCCAGCCTCGCTGCCGCGGACGGCGTTGCCGGCCCTGCGATGGCGGGATTGCTGTTGCATTTTTTCTGCCGCTGGCATGCGCATCGACGTGGTCTTTCTAAAAAGGGTGACAGATGGTTGATCGCGCGGTGGTCATGTGAGCGGCCCATACAGCCAGACGATCCACAGGCCGAACGCTAGAAATGGCCCGAACGGCAGGGCGGTTGAGCCTGCAAGGTTGGGATCGCGCAGCCGCCAGATCGCGACCAGCGCTAAGGCTGCACCGCAGGCGACGAGCAGCACAGAGGCCAGCCCTTCAGCGCCGGCCCAAGCGCCCGCTCCAGCGAACAGTTTGACATCGCCAAAGCCGAGGCCGTCGGTGCCGCGCAGCCGTCTGTAGAGTGCGTTGACGGCCCACAGGAGCGCTGCACCCAGCATCGCCGATGCGGTATGCCACACCAGCATGGCGCTGCCGTCCAGCGCGGCCAGCGCCAGTCCGGCGGCCAGCAGC
>JANMOL010000190.1:0-2430 GCA_031369245.1 Hyphomicrobium sp.
AACTCGAAAACGCCAAGTCAGCGGCTTACGTTTTGAAAAACGTCCACACCAAAGCCGGCGGCAAGCTGTCGTATGTGCGGGTGCTGACCGGCGATATTCCCGATAGCGCCACGCTGGTCGGGCGCGAGGGCAAGGAAGAACGCGCGGCCGGAATTTTCACGATCCGCGGCGAAGAAACCCAAAAGCGCGGTGCGGCCAAGGCGGGCGATACCGTAGCGCTCGGCCGCTTGGAGAGCTTTCAAGCGGGCGACACGATCACGACCGCCAAGGGCGGCATCGTGCAGATCAAAGCGCCGGGCGCACCTGCGCCTGTGCTGGCGATCGGCTTGGGCCTGAAGGATCGCAAAGACGAGGTCAAATTGTCAGCGGCCGTTGCCAAGCTGGTTGAAGAGGATCCCTCGCTGCGGGTCGAACATAACGCCGAGATGCATCAAATTCTGCTGCACGGCCAGGGCGAGATGCATTTGCGGGTCGCGCTTGAACGGTTGCAGCGCAAGTACGGCATCGAAGTCACGCGCGAGCGCCGCCGCGTTGGCTACAAGGAAACGATCAAGTCGGGGACGGAGGTTCGCGGACGCCACAAGAAGCAATCGGGCGGGCACGGGCAATTCGGCGATGTCAAACTCGAGATCCGGCCGCTGCCGCGCGGGTCGGGCATTTTCTTCGATGAGAAAGTCACCGGCGGCGCGGTGCCCAAGAACTTTTTCTCTTCGATCGAGATCGGGGTGCGCGATTATCTGGCGGAAGGACCGCTCGGCTTCCCGGTTGTCGATGTCGGTGTCACGCTGACAGATGGTTCGTACCATTCGGTCGACAGCTCCGACATGGCCTTTCGTCAAGCCGGGCGGCTGGCGATGGCGGACGGCATGCCCAATTGCAATCCGGTTTTGCTGGAGCCGGTGCTGGCGGTGTCGATCACGGTGCCATCGGAAGCCAACGCCCGGATCAACGGCATCATCTCGCAGCGGCGCGGGCAGATCCTCGGATTTGACACGCGCGCCGGCTGGCCGGGATGGGATGTGATCTCGGCACACATTCCGGCTGCAGAAATGGACAACCTGATCGTCGATCTGCGGTCGGCAACCGCTGGCGCTGGGTCGTTCACGGCCGAGTTCGATCATTTGTCCGAACTCGGCGGTCGCTTACGCGATCAGGTGCTGGCCGCCAGCAAGCAAGCGGCGGAGTGAACCGATGAGCGGCGGCGGGGCCTCAACGGCACGCCGCTGCTGCTCATGGTGTTGTTTACCGGCTCGCCATGCGCGACGACATCACCGAGATCGTTTGCACATAAATCTCGGCTTTGTTCCATTCGCGCAGCACGTTGTAGTTGGCGGTGCCGGGTCCCCACGGCTGCCCAGCCTGCCAACCGTGACCCTTGAGGTAGTTGGCGGTTGAGGCCAGCACATCGGGCACGCTGCTGACCAAATCGCGCCGCCCGTTGCCGTCGAAGTCGACGGCGTATTTGACATAGCCCGAGGGCAAGAATTGCGTCTGGCCGATTTCGCCAGCCCAGCCGCCGACCAATTGCCCAGCCGACATATCTCCACGATCGATGACCTTCAGCGCGCTGACAAGTTCTTTTTCAAAGAAGGCCGAGCGCCGGCAGTCGTAGGCCAGTGTCGCGAGCGAGCGGGGGATCGACAGGCGTCCGCCTTTGTCCGCGCCATAGTTGGTCTCAAGGCCCCAGATCGCAACGACAACCTCACCCGGCACGCCAAAGCGCTTTTCAACCGCGTTGAGCGTGTTGCGATGCGTGTTCATCAACCGCTGGCCCTTGGCGATCAAGCCGCCACCGACCCGGCGCGCATAGAACTGCTCAAAGCTCAGTTTGAAGGAATGCTGATTGCGATCGAGGCGGATGACGTTGCTGTCGTAGGAGGCGCCATCCAATGCCGAGAGGGCTTTGCCGGAAATGCCCTGGGCGGCGGCCTTGGTTTTGAATTGGCCGAGCCAGGCATTAAAGCCAGCCGCGCCGTTGCCGCAGTTCGCGGCCTGAGCGGGCGCCGCCGGGGCCGCCAAAGCCAGTGCGGCGAGAACCGCAAAAATATGCCGGTTGGTGCCGTGCATCCCGGCGAACTGCAGCTTTCCAAACATCACCCACTCCTCACAAACGACCGTGAGGGCTCAGTAGCACATGGTTGGGCGATTTTCGGGCGCAGGGACACTTGGACACGGCCCAGAACAAGGCCCAGGATGCGCGCTCTCCACGGCCGCCACCGGCCCCGATCAGCAGCCGGACGGGGCGGATTTGGCGCTCAGTGACCGGCTTTGTCGCCCCACAGCTGCTTCAAGCGCGCATCACGCCCGCAACCCGAGCGGTAGAATTTATAGCGGATGGCGTTGGTCTTATAAAAGTTCTGGTCGGGCGCCGGTGTAAATGCCGAGTGAGGGCCGATTTGAACCGCAATCGGCTCCTTGAATTGCCCGCTG
>JANMOL010000193.1:0-2584 GCA_031369245.1 Hyphomicrobium sp.
CGCGCATCATCGCCCGATAGCGTCACTTTTTCCTTCTTCGCGATGCCGCTTTCCTCTGCATACTTATTCACAATACGCGTCAGTGCACCGCGAAAACCGGCCATATGCGTGCCGCCGTCGCGCTGCGGAATGTTGTTCGTGAAGCACAGCACATTTTCGTGGTAGCTGTCGTTCCACCACAGCGCGACCTCGACGCCGATGCCGTCTTTCTCGCCGCGGATCATGATCGGCTCGGGCAGCACCGCCGCTTTGGACCGGTCGAGATAGCGCACAAACGCCGACGTGCCGCCTTCGTACATAAATTCTTCGGTCTTGATGTCGGCGTGGCGCGCGTCCGTCAGACGGATTTTTGCGCCCGAGTTCAAAAAAGCCAATTCGCGCAAGCGATGTTCCAGCGTCGTGTAATCAAATTCCATGACGTTGTGGAACGTTTCGGTGCTCGGCAGGAAGGACACTTCCGTGCCGCGCTCGCCATGGCCGTCGCCGACGACTTTCAACGGCGCAACCGTGTTGCCGTTTTTAAATTCGACCAGATGCTCCTTGCCGTCCCGCCAGATCCGGCACTTGAGCCACGACGACAGTGCGTTGACGACCGATACGCCGACGCCATGTAACCCGCCCGAAACCTTGTACGAGTTCTGATCGAACTTGCCGCCCGCATGCAGCTCGGTGAAAACAATTTCGGCGGCCGAACGCTTCGGATCGTTGTCGTCGTCCTTCTTGATGCCAACCGGAATGCCGCGGCCGTCATCGCGCACCGTGCACGACCCGTCCGGGTTCAGCGTCACCTGACACGAATTGGCGTGACCGGCCAAAACTTCGTCGATGCCGTTATCGACGACTTCGTAGATCATGTGGTGCAGACCCGAGCCGTCGTCGGTATCGCCGATGTACATCCCCGGCCGCTTGCGAACCGCGTCGAGCCCCTTCAGCATCTTGATGCTGTCTTCGCCGTAATCGTCCGGCGCGGGTGTCTTTTTGGCGGGCTGGGCGGTCATTTTTGGCCTTTGTTTAGGGTCGAATAACTGACCTCCTTTTATAGCACAAAACGGCCCGCAAAGCCGCATAAAATCGCTCTCGAAACGTTCAAAAAACGCGTTCAATATCAAGCGATTGTCTGTGGCGGATCGCCGCCCGTACAAAGCCGCTCACAAGGCCTCGATTCGGGCCTCGTCCACCCGCCAGAATCGGGCTCTGCCAGCCAACGCGGTAAACGACGCCGCGTCCGTCCCGGTCATCCAGGCCTGCGCCTTGAGCCGCAGAATTTCTTCAAACAGCGCCGCCCGCCGGTGCTCGTCCAAATGGGCGGTGATTTCATCGAGCAGCAGCACGGGTGCTGCCCCCTCCTGGCGTTCGGTCAGCAATTCGGCGTGCGCCAGCACCAGGCCCAGCAGCAGCGCCTTCTGCTCGCCCGTCGAGCACAGCCGCGCCGCGATCTGCTTTGGCCCATGCCCAACCACCAGATCCGAGCGGTGCGGCCCATCGAGCGTGCGGCCCGCCCCGCGATCTCGCTCGCGCGTCTCGCGCAGCACGCGCGCATAGCCGTCCTCAGCCTCCACCGCCGGCATGGTCGCGAGAGCCTGTTCGATTCTGCCCTCAAGCGCGAAATCCGACCACGGGAACGCCGAGTTCGGGTCGCGCGCCTTGCGCCGCGCCACGATCGCCGCCATCGCCGAGACCGCTTCGAGCCGGGCTGCCGCCACCGCAATGCCAGCCTCAGACATCACCTGCTCAAAGCCCGACAGCTGCGCATTGTCGCGCACGCCGTCGCTGAGCA
Source organism: Hyphomicrobium sp. (assembly GCA_031369245.1). Taxonomy (GTDB): domain Bacteria; phylum Pseudomonadota; class Alphaproteobacteria; order Rhizobiales; family Hyphomicrobiaceae; genus Hyphomicrobium_B. The sequence goes on from JANMOL010000193.1 coordinate 1,778, forward strand.
GGCGGTTGCGGCTGGTCATCGCACGCTCAAACCGGCCAGCGATCGTCCGGTAGCCGGGATCAAAACACAGGATCAGCCGGTCGAGAAACCGCCGCCGCTCGGAGGCAGCCCCCGTGAACAGCCCGTCCATCGCCGGCGTCACCCAGACGATTTCGAGATAATCGGCCAGCACGCCCGAGCCCGATTGCGCCACGCCATCGATCCGCACGATCCGGCCCGTTCTTTCGGTTGCACGTTCGGATGTGCGCTCGGAACTCCCTCGCCCCGTCCCTGCACTTGACGGGGAGAGGGTGCCCGCTTGGCGCGGGTGCGCCACAGATTGCGGGCGGCTGAGGGGCGGCCCCATAGCAACGTCACCGTCGCCGTCGGTATCGTCGTCAAGGACGCGCCCGTTGCTGATGGCGCCAGCGCGCAACCCCGTCCCGATCTCCGCGACACCGTTGAGCGTGTGCACCCGCGAGGCGACCGCGAACCCGCCATCCCCGCCGTTGCGCGGGATCTCGCTGAACGGCGCGCGCCGCATCCCTTGGCCAGGCGCCAGCAACGACAGCGCTTCCAGCAGATTGGTTTTGCCCGCCCCGTTCGCGCCGGCAATCACCTGCGGCTCCGGCCCGGTCTCGATCACCGCCTGCGCATAACTGCGAAAATTCGTCAGCGCGAGGCGCTCAACCCAGAGGGAATATTCAGAAGTGGTGCTTGTGGAAGAAGTCATGGCCACCGCTTAGCATCACCAGCGGCTTCGTGAAACGGGGCGCGCATTTTCCCTCTCCCCGTCCTTACGGGGAGAGGGTTAGGGTGAGGGGCGGC
>JANMOL010000248.1:0-2634 GCA_031369245.1 Hyphomicrobium sp.
CTAAAGCCTGATGGTCAATCGCGACAACCGCCCGGGCTGGCGGCGACAGCGGAACATCGGACAGCGCCATCGAAAGACCCGAGCCGCCCGCCAACCGGGCCAGGTCTTTGACGAGGCCATCCGATACATCAAGTGCTGCCGAAGCGTGCGCCCGAAGCACGGCCGTCAACGCGAGGCGCGGGTTGGGGCGCAAATAGCGGCCAATCAGGAAGCTGCGGTCGCCGGCCGTCAACGCATCGGCGTGCAACTCCGGATCGCGCTGCAGTGCCAAACCCAGCGCCGCATCGCCGATGGTGCCGGTCACGAAAACATGATCGCCGGCGCACGCACCGCGACGCGCAACAAACGCCCCGCGCGGCACGGTGCCAAACGCCGTCACGCCGATCGACAGGGGACCGGTGGTGTGATCGGTATCGCCGCCAATCAGCCGGCATCCGAACGCGGCCTGCGCCGAGGCCAAGCCGTCACAAAACGCCGACATCCAGGCCCGCTCGGGTGCCTCAGGAAACGCCAGCGCCATTGTATAGGCGAGTGGTTCAGCCCCCTTAGCAGCCAGATCGGAGACATTGACCGCCAATGCCTTCCAGGCGATGTCGTCAGCCCGATCGGTTGGGAAAAAGTGTACGCCAGCGATGATCGGATCGGTAGAGATCACCAGGTCGATGCCAGCCTCGAGCGACAGCAGTGCTGCATCATCGCCAAGACCGAACGCGCCAGGCATCCCGTGCGCCAATGGCGCCAAGTACGTTTGGATCAAATCGGTTTCATTGCGGATGCGGTCGTTCACACAAGTTGTCCTTTGCCGTCAACGTTACGTCCGCCGCAAGTGAATGTGAACGCGGCGCGCGGTCATCGGTGCGATCTTATCAACAAATACGGTCGCAACGTAGGCGGCCTTTCGAAGTTCGAACTTTGCAAGATCGCCGATGATGTAATTGCCGGCCTCCGCACCATCCTCCAGCACCACAAACGGCCCGCTCGCGACCGCTGTCATGTCGTCGGGCACATCAGCGGCGGCCAGCAGATCGAACCCTGTCACGATCAATTCGACATGCGGCTCGACAGTGCCGTTTTCATCCCAGGCCGTTGCGATCTTGATGTGTCCCGGCGCGAACGACGCAATCGTCCCGCCGCACTCCAATTCGGCAAGCTCGGCGCCATTGGCGACCAAATCGATTTGTGAATGACTGACAAAGTGTGTCTGGCGATAGATTTCTTGGACCATCATGACCCCATTGAAGCGTCGCGCGAGGCGCTACGGCTTCGCCGTCTTGCCCTCGAACTCTTTGGGACGCACCTGATGCGCGATCTTGTCCAGCACGCCGTTGACGACCCGCGGCTCGTCTTCGGAGAAGAAAAAGTGTGCAACGTTGACATATTCGTTGATGACCACGCGGGCGGGCACATCGGCGCGATCGATCAGCTCGCACACACCGGCTCTGAGAACGGCCCGCAGGATGGCGTCGACCCTCACAAGCCGCCAGCCGGTGGCCAGCTGTTCGTCAACCAGCGGGTCGATTTCAAGCTGACGGCGCAGCACGCCGCGCAGGACGTCGGCAAAGAACAGCCGGTCAGCACCTTCGATCGTCTCGCCTTTCGATGCGTCCGGCGAAAACCGGTCTTGCAGAAATTCGGCGATGACATCGTTGAGGTCGGTGCCGGCGATGTCCATCTGATAGAGCGCTTGGACGGCCGCGACGCGTGCAGCCGTGCGGGCCGAGATCGGATCTGGTTTTTTCTCGGAACTCGGCGTCTTCATGGCGCAAATAACAATTGGTGATCGACAAATTTTTGCTTCAACCAGATCATGCGAAGGCACGCACGCGCCGCGTCGCCCCCTTTGCCAGCCGCGCCACCCTGGGCCCGTGCCACGGCCTGCACTTCGGAATCAACCGTCAGCACTGCGTTACCGAAAGGTATGTTGTGTCGAATGATCGTCTCCATCAGCCAGTGGTTGGTGTTGTTGCAAACGATGTCGTAATGCGCGGTTTCACCACGAATAACACATCCCACAGCAATGACGCCGGCATAGCGTTGTGGCGCATCGCCACCCACAAGTCCGGCCTTGACCGCGGCCTGTAGCGCCTGCGGCAGTTCGAGAGCACCCGGCACCTGGAAACGGTCGCCGTGGCTTTTGTATTTCTCCAAGACCTCATTGGTGCCGGCGATCAGCTGATCCGTCACAACCTTGTAGTAGGGCGCCTCGAGGATCAGCACCCGCGTCTCGGAGGCGAACGCTAAAGCGTCTTCGAGGCGGGCCGTGCGCAGTTTGGAATTTTCCGCCATCTCAGCTCACTCGATCTTGCGCGTGCCGGTGATGCGCAGCCCAAACGCTTCGAGCCCGACGTAGACGTGCGCTGGCGACGTGGTCAGCAGCTCCATATCCTTGACGCCAAGATCGGCCAGGATCTGCGATCCAATGCCGATTTCAACTTGGCGGCGCTCCTGGGCAGCATCTTTTTTGCCCGCTGGCTCCGTTTGACGCAGCACCCAATCGGACATCGACTTGGCGCGCAGATCGCGAATGAGCACGATGATGCCGCGGCCTTCCTTGTCGATCGCACGCATCGACTGCTCAACGGCCGTGCCGCTCTCACCCGAAACGCCGCCATGTCCGCCGACGCCAAGCAAATC
>JANMOL010000259.1:0-2672 GCA_031369245.1 Hyphomicrobium sp.
GTTTTCCGCCCAGTCACCACCGACGGGGGATCCATGATGGCGCATAAAGCCAGACAACTACTCTCTATCTCAGCCGTGACGCTGACCGCCTTCGTGCCGATGGCGCGCGCACAGGATGCCGGGCAACAGGCCGCGGTCAACGAATTGCCGCCCGTCGTCATTGAGGGCGCGACGCTCGAAGCGCCAGCCAAAGCCAAAGCAAAGCCGGCCGCCATTGCGCAGCCGGATCCAGAGCCGGCCCAACCGGCAAGCGCGACGGCTGCAGCGCCAGTAACCGCTGAGCCAGGGGTCGGCTTGGCAATCGACGGCGGCACTGGGGCCAGCATCGCTACCGGCGAAGCCGGTGATCGCATCGGCGGCGTTGCCGCTGAAAAAATCGGCTCGGCAGTCACCGTCGTCTCAGGCGATCAGCTTCGAGCACAGGAAGTCCGCAACGCCGGCGACGCCCTGCGCAGCCTTCCCGGTGTCTCGGTCAACCGCACCAACGGTGCGACGGGCTTGACGCAGGTGCGCATTCGCGGCGCTGAAGCCAATCACACATTGGTCTTGATCGACGGCGTCGAAGCCAACGATACGACCAATGGAGAATTCGATTTTTCCGATTTGTCGACCGACAACATCGAGCAGATTGAAGTCATTCGCGGACCGCAGAGCGGCCTCTACGGCTCGGGTGCGATTGGCGGCGTCGTTAACATTGTCACCAAGTCCGGCCGCGGGCCGCTGACCTTTGCTGGCCGCGTTGAGGGTGGCAGTTTTGAAACCAGCGATATTACAGCGCGCGCCTCTGCCGGGACCGATCGCGGCTGGGGCTCGGTCAGCTACCACGAGCGCGATACCGACGGCTTTAATGTTGCGCCGTTCGGCGTGGAAAACGACTCTGGCAATCTGAAAACCTTTGCGATGCGGCTTGGTGCAAAGGTTGCCGACGACATCAGCTTTGATTTTAATCTGCGCAATATTCGCAAGAGCGGCGATCGTGACGGCTTTGGTGGCGATCCCGGCACGCTTGCAACTGCACTTGATGATCCCTCGCTATTCACGTCTAATATCTGGCTGGCCGGCATCAACGTGCGCTGGGATATGTTCGACGGCGCGCTGTCGCACGTGGTCCGCGCTTCGAGCAACCGCACGGACCGGGCCGATATCGACAAGTCGTTTCCAGCCTTCCCGTTCAAGAGCAGCAACGAAAGCGAGACGACAAAATTCGGCTATCTCGCAACCTTGCGCCTTGACACGCCGATGTTTGTTTCAGCCCGGCATACGTTCAGCGGGTTGATCGAAAAAGCTGACGAGGATTTCACACCCACCAGTGACTTCGAGGATGGCTTGACGCGCGGCCGCCAGCAGATCGCGACGGTCGGCGAGTACCGCGGCGAATACTTTGACCGCTTGTTCGTCACCGGCACGGTTCGCCATGACAACAACTCGACCTTCGAAGACTTCACGACCTGGCGCACCAACGCCTCGCTGGCTTTGCGTGAGTTCGGGCTTCGTCCGCACGCAAGCGCCGGCACGGGCGTGAAACTACCGACGCAATTTGAGCAATTTGGCTTCTTCCCGGGCTTCTTCATCCCCAATCCCAATTTGAAACCTGAAGAAAGTTTCGGCTGGGACGCGGGTGTCGAGACAACGCTGATGAGCGGCGGCCTGATCATCGACGTGACCTATTTTCGCGCCGACCTCGAAAACGAAATTCGCGGTGTCGGGTTCCCGACCACGCCGATTAACCTGTTAGGCAAGAGCGAGCGCGATGGCGTTGAAGTCGCAGCGCAGGCGCGCTTGTCGCCTAACCTCGTGCTTGGCCTCAGCTATACCCATCTCGATGCGACCGACGCCGACAACCGCCAGGAAGTCCGCCGCGCACCGCATTCCGGCCGCGCCGACGTGACATACACGTTCGCGAACGGTTTGGGCCGTTTCAACGTCGCGGCGGTCTACAATGGCGAGATGGACGATCTGGCGTTTCGCCTGCCGTTCTTCAGCCAAGAGCGCGTCAAGCTGGATGACTATTGGCTCGTCTCGGCTGCCGCCTCGTATCGCGTTGCACCGGGCGTCGAGCTGTATGGCCGCGTCGAAAACCTGCTCGATCAGGACTATCAGGAAGTCTTCGGCTTCGAGACGGCCGGTGTTGCGGCCTATGGCGGCATTCGCCTGACGTACGAAGAACCCTCGACCCGCGACTGGGTCAAATACAAGTAGGAGCAATGCGTGCGCGGCGAACTGACAACGCTGGTTTTGATCGGTGCGCTCGCCTTTCTGGCGGGGCCGGACCGTGCGCGCGCCGCTGATCCGCCGCGCCGCATCGTCTCGCTCAACTTGTGCACCGATCAGCTATTGGTCGATCTTGTGGCGCGCGAGCGGATCGCGGCCGTCAGCTATCTCGCGACCGACCGGACACTTTCGGCGGCGGCGTCTCAGCTGACGGGATTGAAACAAGTCAGGGGCACGGCCGAGGAAGTGCTGGCGCTCAACCCCGACCTCGTCATTGCCGGTGAATACACCACCGGCGCCACCGTCGAGCTTCTGAAGCGGCTTGGTCAGCGCGTGCTGGTGGTGCCGATGGCCAGCGATTTCGACGCAATGCGCAAGACGGTTCGGCAGATGGCAGCGGCGGTCGGGGAAAGCCAACGCGGCGAGGACGTGCTCAGCGCGTTCGACGAGCGGCTCGCAGG
>JANMOL010000260.1:0-2969 GCA_031369245.1 Hyphomicrobium sp.
GTCGCCCGCGAGATAGGCTGCTTCGGCCAGATGCACGCGGGCCTCGGCATGGGCTGACCTGGGCCCGTGCTGGGCGGCAAGCCCGGCGGCGGCGCGCAGTGCTGACAGTTGACCTGCGGTATTGCCGCGAAGCTGGTGGGCGCTCGCGAGTTGCAGGTAAAGCGGTGCAAGGGTGTTTTTTTGGCCCAGCGCCGCGAGGCTGGCAATCTGCTGCGCGAGATGGTCGATCGCTGTTTCGTCATCCATCACAACGGGCAGCACAACGGGCAGCACAACGGGCAGCACAGCGGACGCCTCGCCCGCGGCGGAGACGTGGGCGTCATCAGGATGAGCGGGGCCGTCGTCAAAGGCTTTCAATGGAGGGTGCGCCTTCGTTGCCGGTTTGCCTGATTTTCGACGGACGAGCAGAATGATCAGCAACGCGAGCGTCGCCACCGGCAAAGCCACAACTAAGAGTTGAACAATCGCCTCTTGGCTGCTGGTGTTGAGCACGGAATACTCGTCTTCCCTAGGTTACGATAGCACGTGTCATTCAGATCAACCGAAGGACTAGCGCAAGGGCGCGGCGTACATCAGGCCGCCTTTCGTCCACAGGCTATTCAAGCCGCGGTCGAGTTTGAGCGGGGAACCTTGACCCAGTGTGCGATCGAACAGTTCGGCATAGTTGCCGACTTGTTTGACGATTTGGAACGCCCAATCGCGGGCCAGTCCGAGCGGCGCTCCCAGATCGGCTTCGAGGCCAAGGAAGCGCCGGACATCGAGAACGGATGAGCCTTGCATCTGGTCGATGTTGCTGCTCGTCAGGCCGAGTTCTTCAGCAGCAACCAGCGCCATCATGTTCCAGCGCACAATGGAAAACCACTGATCGTCGCCCTTGCGAACAGCGGGTCCGAGCGGCTCTTTGCTGATCATCTCGGGCAGCATGACATGGTCGGCTGCGTTGACAAACCGGCTGCGCTCAATGGCCAGCATCGAGACATCGCCGGTCAGAACCGTGCACCCGCCTGCCGAGTAGGCTTTGACGAGCTGCTCCCAGCGATCGGAGCGGACCAGCTGGAAGCGCATTCTGCGCGGACCAAAATAGTCTGTGATGACGCGTTCGCCGCTCGATCCCGGCAGCACGCAGATCGATGCCCCGGACAATTCAAGCACGCTGGCAATGGCGTGGCTCTTGGGCACCAGGAAACCCTGGCCGTCGTAAAAGAGCACGTCGACAAAACGCGCACCCAGGTCGGTATCGCGCGTCAGCGTCCACGCCGTTGAGCGCATCAGCACGTCGATCTCGCCGTCCTGCAGCGCCTTGAAGCGCTCGCTGGATGACAAGCCGCGATATTTGACGGCGTCCTTCTTGCCGAACACGGCGGCTGCCAGCGACGAACAGAATTCGACGTCCAGCCCGCTCCATTGTCCGCGCGAATTCACCTGACTGAAGCCGGGCGCGTTCTCGCTGACGCCGCAGTTGATGTAGCCGCGGCCCTTGACGGTATCGAGCAGGCTGGCAGCCGTTGCCGCCGGGCCGAACGCGGTCAGCGCTGTGAGCATGATGCACGCCGCCGCGCACGCCACCTTCAGGACCCGTTGAGACAGACGTCGTGACGGCATTGGGTTCTTCTTGGGGTTTTGAGGCCGGGCGCGCCAACATGGCGAAGCCGTGCTGGCAGTGCGCGGGCGGTTGGAAAACACAGCGCCACACTTCACGCGCCAGCGATCAATGGTCAAGTCCTTGACCTTAGGTCTGACATGCGCCACCAGGGCTGATCCGCCCGGGAGACGCCGATTCAATGAAAAAATCCAAGGATAACGCAAATGAGCGCGCGCCGCGGACGGGCGTCGTCCACCTCGGACGCGACCCGGCAGCGCAGCACGGCTTCGTCAACACGCCGGTCTATCGCGGCTCGACGGTCTTGTTTGCGACCCTTGCCGACCTCAAGGCACGGACCCAGCCCTACACCTATGGCCGCCGCGCGACACCGACCACCCATGCCCTTGAAGACGCGATCTGTGCGCTTGAAGGCGGGGCTGCGACCATCCTGACTTCATCGGGGCTCAACGCCGTGTCGACCGCGATGCTGGCCTTCGTGCAGGCTGGCGACCATATCCTGGTGACGGACAGCGTCTATCAGCCAACGCGGACATTTTGCGACAAGATGCTGGCCCGTCTCGGCGTCGAGACCACCTACTATGATCCGCGCATCGATGCCGGCATCACCAAACTGCTGCGCGCCAACACCCGGCTGATCTTCACCGAAAGCCCGGGCTCGCAGACCTTCGAGATGCAGGACATCCCGGCCATCGCCGCGATCGCGCGGGCCCGCAACGTTTGGGTCTTGGCCGACAACACCTGGGCCAGCCCGCTGTATTGCAAGCCGCTGGCGCTTGGCGCCGACATTTCAATCCAGGCCGTAACCAAATACATCTGCGGACATGCCGATGCGATGCTCGGTGCCGTGACCGCCAATGCCCGCGCAGCCAAACACCTCGACAATGCCAAAGAAGCGCTCGGCACCTGCCCTGGTTCTGAAGAAACCTATCTCGGTCTGCGGGGTCTTCGAACGCTCGACGTTCGCCTCGAGCGCCACATGGCCTCGGCCATCGACATGGCGCACTGGCTGAGTGAACGCCCCGAAGTCGCGCGCGTGCTCCACCCCGCGCTACCGTCCGATCCAGGCCACGCACTGTGGCAGCGCGATTTCTCTGGTGCTTCGGGATTATTCACCGCCATCCTGAAGCCAACGCGCGAATTGGCGCTCGCCGCCTTCCTTGACGGCCTCAAGTTGTTTGGCATGGGCTACTCGTGGGGCGGGTTCGAAAGCCTGGTGGTGCCGTTCGATCCATCGAGCTATCGCACGGCAACACCGTGGAACTGCGAAGGACCAGCGCTGCGTTTCCATATCGGGCTCGAAGCGACAGACGATTTGAAAGCCGATCTGACGGCCGGGTTTGAACGCATGCGCGGCGGCGTCTAGCGC
>JANMOL010000316.1:0-2869 GCA_031369245.1 Hyphomicrobium sp.
GCTTGGCCAAGGTGCCGCTGATATCGGCTACGACGCTGCCAGCAAGACGATGTTCGTGCCGCAGATGTCGAAGGGCACGCTTGCCGCCTATAAGGTCGAGTAGTCGAATTCCGGCTGTTTTAACGTCAACGGTTTTTCAAATCTCAACGCCTTTATACGCCTCAACGAAGGGCGCTTGGCGCGCCCGGCGTTTTTGTGGTTGGGGCAACTACTCGGCAGCCACGGCCGCGCTTTCTTGCTTGGCGAGATAACGCTCGGCCTCAAGGGCTGCCATGCAGCCCATGCCGGCCGCCGTCACGGCTTGGCGGAAGATTTCATCTTTGACGTCGCCCGCTGCATAGACGCCGGGGATCGCCGTCTCGGTCGAATCCGGTTTGGTGATCAGATAGCCCGATGGCGTCATCTCGAGCTGGCCTTTGAAAAGCTCAGTCGCTGGTGCATGTCCGATCGCGACGAAGAAGCCATCGACCGGGCGCTCGGTGATCTTGCCGGTCTTGACGTTCTTGATTTTAGCGGCCGTGACGGATTTGGGTTGTTGTGTGCCGACGATCTCCTCGATGGCGCTATCCCAAATCACCTCGATCTTCGGGTTCTTGAACAGCCGCTCCTGCAAAATCTTTTCGGCGCGGAAATGATCGCGCCGGTGAACGATCGTCACGCGCGAGGCAAAGTTGGTCAGGAACAGGGCCTCTTCGACGGCGGTATTGCCGCCGCCGACGACCATGACTTCCTTGCCCTTGTAGAAAAACCCGTCGCACGTTGCGCAGGCCGAGACGCCGTGGCCCTTGAAAGCATCCTCTGAGGGCAGGCCGAGCCAGCGCGCTTGAGCACCGGTGCAGATGATCAAGGTATCGCAGGTGTAGACATCGCCACTATCGCCTTCGAGGCGGATCGGACGGGCGCGCAACTCGACCTTGCTGATGTGATCCATGACAATGTCGGTGCCGACGTGGGCTGCCTGGCCCTGCATCTGCTCCATCAGCCACGGGCCCTGAATGGCGTCGGCAAAGCCCGGATAGTTTTCGACGTCGGTGGTGATCGTCAGCTGACCGCCGGGTTGCGAGCCTTGGATCATCAACGGCTTCAACATGGCGCGCGCAGCATAGATCGCTGCGGTGTAGCCGGCCGGGCCAGACCCGAGAATGATAACCTTGGCGTGGCGTGGCTTGGCGGTCATGGGCGTCCCTGCGGCTCGTGCTGGAATAGCGTGTTCCCGTTAATAGGGGGCACCTCGGCTGGCCGTCAACGCCGGTCCCGCGAATGTGACCGGGATAGAGATTTGCTGCGGCGGGACGACGCGTGCCCTGCTATTCAAAGCCTCGACTTTAGGGGGGGATTATCTTGGGTGACGTGCAATCGCCGAGCGCACTCAAGCCTTGGCAGCGGATTAAGGCGATCCTCGTTGGTTCGTCCGGCAACCTCGTCGAGTGGTACGATTTTTACGTCTACGCGGCGTTCTCGCTGTATTTTGCCAAGGCGTTTTTCCCCGACGGCGATCAGACCGCTCAGCTGCTCAGCACGGCCGCGATTTTTGCGGTTGGATTTCTGATGCGGCCGGTTGGCGCCTGGTTTTTCGGGCGGCTGGCGGACCGGCGCGGGCGGCGGGTGGCGCTGACGGCATCCGTGCTGCTGATGTGTTTCGGGTCGGCTCTGATTGCGGTCATGCCGACTTACGCGACGATTGGCGTGGCCGCGCCCGTGCTGTTGTTGATCGCACGCTTGATCCAAGGGCTGAGCCTTGGCGGTGAATATGGCACGAGCGCAACCTATCTTTCCGAGATGGCGGTGGCCAAACATCGCGGGTTTTATTCAAGTTTCCAGTACGTCACGCTGATCGGCGGCCAGCTTGCGGCCATGCTGGTGCTGATCGTTCTGCAGAAATTTGTTTTGACGGCGGCTGAACTCGAAGCTTGGGGCTGGCGCATTCCTTTTGCCATCGGGGCAGTGCTTGCGGTGGTGGCGTTTCTGATGCGGCGCGACATGGTTGAAACGGAAGCGTTTCAGCAAAGCGCGGCGCGCGATGGGTCAATTGCCACGCTGCTCCAGCATCCGCGCGAGATCGCCATTGTCGTCGGATTGACGCTTGGCGGCACCATCGCGTTTTATACGTTCACCACCTATATGCAGAAGTTCTTAGTCAATACGTCAGGGTTTTCAAAAGATACCGCGACGATGATTTCGGCTTCGGCGCTGTTTATTTACATGCTGCTGCAGCCGGCTGTCGGCGCCCTCTCCGACCGCATCGGCCGCCGCCCTGTGTTGCTGGCATTTGGGGTGTGCGGCACGCTCGCCACGGTGCCGATACTGACGGCGCTGCAAGCAACGCGTGATGCCGGCACGGCCTTTGCGCTCGTGCTGCTCGGGCTTGTCATCGTCTCTGGCTACACGGCGATCAATGCAGTGGTAAAAGCCGAGCTGTTCCCAACGCATATCCGGGCGCTCGGCGTTGGCCTGCCCTATGCCCTGACCGTGGCGTTGTTCGGCGGCACGGCTGAGTACATCGCGCTGTGGTTCAAACAAGCCGGGCATGAGACGTGGTTCTATTGGTATGTCACGGGGTGTATCGCGGTGTCGCTCATGGTCTATGCGATCATGCGTGATACGCGGCGGCATTCAACGATGGAGTAAGGGTGCGCCTGGACGGGCCGGTGGCCGCTTCGGCGGCTTGAATGTGGGAATTTTTGACACATCAACGTCCCGCTTGGCGTGCCAAAGGTCGTAGGCTGTCTGCATGTTGAGCCACAACGCAGGACCATTGCCTAGCAGTTTGCCGATGCGCATCGCCATTTGCGGAGTGACTGGCTGCTTTTCGGCCAGCAAGTCATACAGCGTCTGGCGCGAAACACCGAGATGTTCGGCGATCGCGGTC
>JANMOL010000321.1:0-6347 GCA_031369245.1 Hyphomicrobium sp.
ATCGCCCGCACCAGCAGTCCCAACGACCGTGCTGGCGAGCGACGGGCAAAAAGCGATTTCGCCGCTGGCGGCTGCGTAGGCGCCGTGCTTGCCGTCGGTCACCAGAATGCAGCGCGGACCGAGCGCCAGCAGAGCCTCGCAGAAGTGAGGAAGTGACATTTCAAAGCCATAAGCCGAGAGCCCGCGATGCATCAGCTCCATCGCAGCGGATTTTGGTGCCGGAGTGACCATACGGGCAGGCTTTGGCTGCTGCTGCATAAGCCGCGGCACAAGCACTGCAGCTTCGTCGCGATTCATCGACAGCAGGGAAATATGAGCCAGCGCTTTTTGGAACTCGTCGCCGCGCGCCGCCAGCTGCCGGATGCCGGGGTTGGCTGCAATAAAAGCATCATGCGAGGCCGCGCGTTGGACGATTTCTGGAAAGACGTCAGCCGACCGGTCGCTGAGCCCGGTGATATAGACGATGTCGCGCGCAAAGCCGTCACGCGGTAGATCCTGCAATTCCAAAAGACTGTTGGCGCCGCGAAAGGTAAAGATCGCAGCGTTTCTCTCGTGCGCCGAGATGAGCACGGACGCTCCCGTGCCGGCGGCATCGGTGTCAATCACGTGAGCTGCGGAAATGCCCTCAACCCGCAGCGCTTCTTTGATCGCTTGCGCGCGCGTGTCACGCCCGAGTTTGACGACTGTTGAGACCGCGTGGCCAAGGCGCGCAAAACAGACAGCGGAATTGATCGCGCCGCCGCCCGCGTGGGTCGAGATCACGTCGGCTTCAGTTTTGCGGCCTTCTTCCAGCAGCATGAACGCCCTATCGGCATTGTTCATGCTCATGCGCTCGATCAGGTCATTATCGATGACAGCGATGGTATCGATCATCGCGCCACCGATGGTGACGACCGTTTTTTGAGGTTTTGGCTGCCTGGCGGATGGGGTCATGAGCGCGATCTAGGTCCGTCGCACCATGCCGCCCGCCAGGGATAACCCGGCCACGCCAATGGAGAACCAAAACAGCAACTTGGCCACAGGTGAGGCCGTGCCGGCAAGTTCGCCGAAACCGAGAATGCCCGAGACGGCGGCAATCACGGCAAACGTGGCGGCCCAGTGTGTGAGCTTTCCCATGATGAGTACTCTCAAATCAAAATATGGAATACGAGCCCGCTAACGCTGTGTGCGGCCGAAAGTTCCCTATAACCGGCGAAATTAAGGCGAGCGGTGCGGCGGCTAGTAGAACTGTGTTCACTCAATCGAAATGAATTGGGAACTTTTGGTGCTGGCTGGCGTTTGGTGACAACAGGCTTGCTGCGCGCGTCAGCAGGCCTGATCTGCGGTTCAGAGGGGGAGTTGCCGGTTGATGTGGCAGTGGTTGCGCCTGACTGACCAGCAGGCGCCCGGCCCGTGGAACAACGAAAACGCCATCCGCGAGGAAGTTTTCAGCCAGGAACGCTTGGCACAGCATGGCGAAAGCCTGGCGCGTGCGCAAGGCGTAACTGATCAACCACGACGCGTCCTCAATCTGCATCGCCGGCTTGCTGACAATGGCAACGAGCTGCTGAGCGCTCACAAGGTCATCGCCAGCGCCATTGCTGACGGTCACTCCGTGACGCCAGGAGCAGAATGGCTGGTCAATAATTCGCACGTTGTCGAAGAGCAAATTCGCGACGTGCGCAAAAATCTGCCGCCCGCATTCTACCAGCAATTGCCAAAACTCGCAGCCGGACCATTGGCCGGGTATCCGCGCATTCTCGGCGTCGCTTGGGCCTTCGTTGCGCATACCGACAGCCGCTTTGATCAAGACCTCCTGCAGGTCTTCTTGCGCGCCTACCAGCGCGTTGACCCCCTTAAGATCGGCGACTGTGGGCCTTGCCGATGACGCTGCGGCTGGTGCTCGTTGAAAATCTCCGGCGTGCGGCCAAGCGGATCGTGACCAGCCGCGAGCAGCGCAAGGCCGCAGATGAACTCGCCGATACCATTGCCCGCCAACCCGAACTGGCGCGAACGGCACTCGATGCGGCATCGATTTCCGATGTTCACGGACAACTCAAGTCAGCGTTTATTGTCCAACTGGTTCACCGGCTGGGCGATGGAACCGGCGAAGTGACGGACGCGCGGGAATGGCTGCGCAGCCAGCTTGCCGCCTTCAATGTGACACCCGACCAAGTGGTGCGCGGCGAGCATCAAACCATTGGCGCAACCAACAACAGCGTCCGCCATATCATCCGCAGCATGCGCGTCATGCCCGATGTCGATTGGGCCGAGTTCTTCGAAAGCGTCAGTCTCGTCGATGTCGCACTCAATCAGAATTCCGCCTACGCCGAGATGGATTTTGCGACGCGCAACTCCTATCGCGATGTGATCGAACAGCTGGAACGGCGCTCGCCGGTATCGGAAATAGAGATCGCGCAGCGAGCCGTGGCGATGGCGGAAAAGGCTGCACCCAACACCAAGGCGCGCGAACCAGGTTACTATCTGCTTGGCCGCGGCCGCCGAGCGCTGGAAAAGCAGGTCGCGTTCAGACGGCGCGTGCGCGACATTCCCGCAGCGATTGCGCGCAAAGGCGGACTGCTGAGCTATGTCGCCAGCGCGACGGTCCTGGCAGCCGTCATCTTGGCACTGCCCATTCTGGCGCTTGTCGGTCAGTCGGTTTCTGGCACCGCGCTGCTGCTGCTCGCGCTCGCTGGAATTTTTCCAGCATTTGAATTGGCGATCGCGATCGTCAATCAGGCGGTTTCACACGAGATCAGGCCGCAAATCATCCCGAGCCTGGAGTTGCCGAAGGGCGTGCCCGAGAGCGCGCGCACGCTGGTTGTCGTGCCGTCGTTGCTGTCTGACGATGCCAGCATCGACGAACTGATCAACCGTCTTGAAATCCATTGCCTGGCAACCCAGCAAGACCATGTGTTCTATGCACTGGCGTCGGACTGGACCGATTCAGCGCAGGAGATCACCGAGTCTGATCGCAAGCTCTTGGAGCGCGTTCGCGGTCATGTGGAACGGCTGAACCGACTCTACCCTGTCAGCTCCAGCGATGAAGTCCGGTTTTACAGCTTCCATCGGCACCGAAAATGGAACGCTGGCGAAAATTGCTGGATGGGGTGGGAGCGCAAACGCGGAAAATTGCATGAGCTGAACAGGCTTTTGCGTGGCACCGCCGATACAACGTTTATTGCCGACGAGACCGGCCGCGTCGCCGCGCCCGCGCTGATCAAATACGTCATCACGCTCGACGCCGATACGCGGCTGCCACGGGACGCGGCGCGGCGGCTGGTCGGCAAGATGCTGCATCCGCTCAACAGCCCGATTTTTTCAAGCAAAGACCAGCGTATCGTCGATGGCTACGCCCTGCTGCAGCCGCGCGTTACGCCCAGCCTGCCAACCGAGCAGGACGCCTCGCTGTTCCAACAGCTGTTTTCGTCGGCTGGCGGGATCGATCCCTATGCAGGCGCGGTTTCGGATGTCTATCAAGACCTCTTTCGCCAGGGCTCGTATGCCGGCAAAGGCATCTATGACATCGACGCGTTCGAGGCTGCAACGGCCGGCCGGTTTCCCGACAATACCGTTTTGAGCCATGACCTTCTCGAAGGCTTGTATGCCAGTGCTGGTTTAGCAACCGACGTCGAAGTGATCGAGGAGTTTCCAAGCCGCTATGATGTAGCGCGCGCGCGCGATCATCGCTGGGTGCGGGGCGACTGGCAGCTGCTGCCATGGATCCTTATGGGCCGGGCTGATTTAAGCGCAGCGGTTGACCGTCGCGAAAGCGACTGGCTGTCCGCGATCGGGCGCTGGAAGCTGATCGACAACTTGCGCCGCTCATTGACGCCCATTGCAATCGTTGCAGCGCTGGTGACCGGCTGGTGTCAGCCGCTCAAAGCGGCCGCGATTTGGACCATCTTTATCGCGACCTCCATCGGCGTTCCGACCTTTCTGGCGATTGCAGCCAACCTTGGCCGCACCGGTACGGACACGACGCTGAAGAGCCATGTAGCGGCATTGGGCCGCGATGCCCGCCTGGCCACGGCGCAAGCAACGCTGCATCTCGCGCTGATCGCCGACAAAGCCTACGCCATGACGGATGCCATCGTGCGCACCCTGACCCGGCTCGTCTTCAGCCGGAAACATCTGCTGGAATGGACGACGGCTGCTCAGGCCAAATCGATGGCGGCGGCAACCGTCAAGACCTACTACGCGCGCATGATCGGCGGCGTTGGCCTCGCCCTCGGCGCCCTCGGCGTTGCTGGTCTTTCGGGTCAAAGCGGCATCGCACTGGCGCTGCCCATTGCCGCCCTGTGGATCGCTGCGCCCGCGATCGCCCGATCGGTCAGTTTCCGGCCAGCTGGTGCGCAGCGCGAAGACCTGACGGCCGCGCACCGGTTCAAGCTCCGGCTGATTGCCCGGCGAACCTGGCTGTTTTTTGAAACCTTCGTGAACGCCGAAAATCACGATCTTCCGCCGGACAATTTTCAAGAACAGCCGCGGCCCGTGGTCGCTCACCGCACCTCGCCGACAAACGTCGGCCTTTACATGCTGTCGACGGTCAGCGCGCACGATTTCGGCTGGATCTCGGTCTTGGATGCGGCCGAGCGGCTGGAACAAACGCTGCGCGCGCTCGGCCAGCTCGAACGGTTCAAGGGCCACTTCTACAACTGGTACGATACGCAAACATTGATGGTCCTTGAGCCGCGCTATGTCTCGTCGGTCGATAGCGGAAATCTTGCGGGACATCTGATCGCGGTTGCGAGCGCCTGCCGGGAATGGACGCACGCCAGCGGCCCCAACAGGGCCGCGTGTGACGGCATCGGCGACTGTATCGCTATATTGAAAGAGACGTTGCCAGCGGCCAGCTCGAAGAATGCCACGACGGCGCTGCTGGCTAAACTTGAAGGCGCCATTGCGCCGGCCGCAAGCAGCGCTGAGGAGACGGCTGGGCCGCCAGCTGATTGGGCCCGTGTGCACAGCGTTGCGCTCGAGTTGTCGGCGCGGCTGGAAGGCGATCAGGCAGCGCCCGATGCAATGAAGTGGGCGCAGGCGATTGCACGAACGGCCGAGAGCCATTTGCGGCACGCGCAGCTCGATGGCGGCGCGGTTCGCGGCTTGCGCCGCCGTCTGACCGCGATTGCTGACGCAGCCGACTACATGGCGCTCTCGATGGACTTTTCATTTCTCATCGATCCCGACCGCGAACTGCTGTCGATTGGCTATTCAGCAAGCGACGAAAAGCTCGATCAGAGTTGTTATGATCTGCTGGCGTCTGAAGCCCGCCTGGCCAGTTTTTTTGCGATTGCCAAAGGTGACGTCGCCACCCGTCACTGGTTCCGGCTGGGCCGAACACTTCTCCCGGTCAGCGGCAGATCAGTTCTGATGTCGTGGTCCGGGTCGATGTTTGAATATCTGATGCCCGACCTCGTGACGCTGACCCCGCCCGATAGTCTGCTCGGCAGCACGGCGCGCGCAGCCGTCGGTGAGCAGATCCGCTTTGGGGTGCGCAATGGCACGCCGTGGGGCGTGTCAGAATCCGCCTATAATGCCCGCGACCTCGAATTCACCTATCAATACTCAAGTTTTGGTGTGCCCGAGCTCGGCCTGAAGCGCGGCCTTGGAGAGCATTTGGTCATCGCGCCGTATGCCACGGCGCTGGCCAGCATGGTCTCGCCGAACGCCGCCGCCGTGAATTTCGAAACCATGGCCGCGATCGGCGGATGCGGTGCCTATGGCTTCTATGAAGCGATTGATTTTACCCCAACGCGCGTCGCGCATTCTGAGCGCTACGAACTGATCAAGGCCTACATGGCGCACCACCAGGGCATGACGATCGTTGCGCTCGCCAACACCCTGCTCGACAATACGATTGCGCGCCGCTTTCACGCAGCGCCCATGGTCCAGGCGGCTGAGCTGTTGTTGCAAGAGCGCGCGCCGCGCCTTGTGCCCAAAGAGGTTCCGCGGGCGACACTGACCCGGGCGCGGCCGGAGGATGACGACCTGAGCTTAGCAGCGGTTCGGCGCATCCCTGTACGCTCTGGCGCGACGCCCGATTGCCAGTTCCTTGCCAACGGCCGTCTCAGCGTGCTGGTCACGGCCTCTGGCGCTGGCTATACGCGCTGGAACGGCCTGGCCGTCACGCGCTGGCAAGCCGATCCCGCGCTCGACAATCTCGGGTCATTTATTTATCTGCGCGACAAGCATACCGGCGCTATGTGGTCGGCGGGCAATAACCCTGCCGGTATCGCTGCACAATCAGCCGAGGCGGCGTTTTCTGAAGATCGCGTCCACCTGTCCCGCACGGACGGCACCCTCAAGACTGTCTTGGATATCATCGTCTCGCCGGAAGATGATGCAACCTGCCGCCGCGTCAGCAT
>JANMOL010000338.1:0-8248 GCA_031369245.1 Hyphomicrobium sp.
GGCCGACGGTGGCCGCAAAAAACGCCGTCAGTGCGCCAATGAAGGTCACAACCGTCAGCGCGTCTGGCGCAACCTCGAATACCGGCGACAGGCGCGCGACCATAAACACGCCGGCGGTCACCATCGTCGCTGCATGGATCAGCGCTGATACCGGTGTCGGGCCCTCCATGGCGTCTGGCAGCCAGGTGTGCAGGCCGAATTGTGCCGACTTGCCCATGGCGCCCATGAACAGCAGCAGCGCGATCGTCGTCAGGATATCGACGTCGTAACCGGCGAACGAAAATGTCTTGCCGACGGCGGTCGGAGCTGCGGCAAAAATTGCGTCGAGATTGACAGTCTTGAATACGAAGAACAGCGCAAAGATGCCGAGTGCATAGCCGAAGTCGCCGACGCGGTTGACGACGAACGCCTTGATCGCGGCGGCGTTGGCTTCGGGCTTTTTGTACCAGAAACCGATCAGCAAGTACGATGCCAGCCCGACTCCTTCCCAACCAAAGAACATCTGCAGAAGATTGTCGGCCGTCACCAGCATCAGCATCGCGAAGGTAAACAGCGACAGAAAAGCAAAGAACCGCGGGCGGCTATCGTCCTCGTGCATGTAGCCAATCGAGTAGAGATGCACGAGGCTCGAGACCGTCGTCACAACAACCAGCATCACAGCGGCCAGCGTATCGATCCGCAGCGACCATGAGGTGTCGAGTTCGCCCGACGTGATCCAGCGCAGCACTTGCACCTTGTGCGTCTCGTGGCCAAAACCAACTTGTACGAACACCACCCACGACAGCACCGCCGTGATGACCAGGAACGCGGTCGTGATCATCTCGCTCGGCTTATCGCCGATCACGCGCCCGCCCAGCCCCGCGATCAGCGCGCCGAGTAATGGCAGGAAGACGATAGCTGTATATATCATGGAGCGAGTCATTGGCCGGGTTGAACGTCAGGGAGGGACCGGTGCGATCAACCGGCGCGAAATCACGACGCACCAATCCATCACCGCCTTCAAGTACCCTCACCCCAGCCCTGACCACAAGGGGCGACATGGGCCGCCGGCAGCCTGTGGCGTAGGGTCACGCGAAAAACACGCCGAGGCCATCGCCAATCGACAGGCTGCCACGGTCTGGAGCCGCTGCCCGCCCGAGTACCGCATCAGTGACGTATACTGTCACTAATGTGTGACTGTCGGACAAAGAACCGACTCACTCGCTTTGATCGTTACAACGAAGTTATAAAGCAAAAATCTGCGCACGCCTTATAGTCGTCCGTGGCGCGTTTAACAAAAGACGCAGGGGCTGATCTATGCATACGCACGTCCACACGGTGGTCATTGGCGGAGGTTGCCTCGGCGTTGCAGCAGCGGTTGCTGTTAAACGGCGCTTGCGTCAACGCGGGCTGTCGAACGCAAGCGTGATGTTGATCGAGAAGTCGGTCATAGGCTCGGGGCTGTCCTCGCGACAGTCGGGCATCGTGAGGGCGGCGAATGCCGACCCGGTGGCGGCAGCCCTTGCCGGGCACGCCGTCCACATGTGGCGCAATCTTGAGAGCTATTGGGGTGTCAGCATTCCAGTGGAACTGGACGGCGCGATCTGGATAGCAAAAGCCAATGCTCAGGGTGAAAATCCGAAGTGGCAGGCGCTGCAGGCGGACATGGAGGCGGCAGGCGTCTCATTTGCCAAGATATCAGCCGCGCACGCCCGGGAGGTCTGCCCGCCGATCGTCAAGCTGAACGACGGCGAAGTCTACTATCACGAGCCAGGTGCCATGCAGATCGATCCGATCGCGGTCCGCTCGGCGCTCTATGGGGCGCTTGAATTAAACGATGTCATCGTGCGCGAAAAGACGGCTGCCGTCGCGTTTCAGCGCGCCGAGTCCGGCTCCATTTCAGCCGTTGTTACCGATCACGGTGCGGTGTTTTGCGACCACGTGATCAACGCCTGCGGACCCTGGAGCCCAGCCGTCTTCGCTAGCCTCGGGCTCAATATCCCGGTCAGTACGGAACAAGTTTCCGTCGTGAACTGGGTCACCAGCCGCCGCGAATTGCCAGCCGGCATGCCGATCATCGCGGACTACGTCAACCTCGCCTACTTCCGTCTTTGGCGCGACGGCGAAATCCACATGCACCAGCCGCGTAAGCGCAACGTTCGTGAGACTGCCCGGGCCTTTGCCGAAAGCCCGCTGAGCGTGCTCGGCGCGGATTTTGTCAACGATCCAAGCAACCATGCGCTCGGCTATGCGACGATCAAACTCTACGAAGACATGTTCCGCCGCCGGTTCAACAACGTCGAGCAAACCGTCTATGGATCGGGCTATCGCTCCTATTTCGACGTCACGCCAGACCTCAAGTTTATCCTGGGTCCCGATCCGCGCGTGCAAAATCTGATCCACTGTCTGGGTGCTGGCCAGTCGTTTAAATACGCAACGGTGTTCGGTGAAATCATGGCCGACTATGTGACGGGCGACAGCGCCTTCTCAAAGCTCGCCACAAGCTTTTCCATTGCTCGCTTCAACGCCAGCTATATGCAGACCTTCTGGAGCCACGTCGCTGGCGATGACAACTCCCTCACAGCCGAAGCTGTCGGGCTCTGAGCGGTTGAAGTTGGGCAATAGTCGTTGAAGGGCAGCAGGCTCTCAATCGCCGGCCATCACCGCGCCTCTCTTCATGATGCGGCAGGACGAGGGGAATTTGGACCCGTCAGCCCTTCATCATATTGATGTCGTCAACCGCGATTGAGCCGCGATTGCGATAATAGACAACGATGATCGCCAGCCCGATGGCCGCCTCCGCCGCCGCGACGGTCAGAATAAACAGCGCAAACACCTGGCCGACGAGATCGCCGTTGAAATGCGAGAAGGCCACAAGATTGACGTTGACCGCCAGCAGCATCAGCTCGATCGACATCAAAATGACGATGACGTTCTTGCGGTTCAAGAAGATCCCGAAGATGCCGAGGGTGAACAGGCACGCTGCAACCGTCAGGTAATGGCCGATGGTGATGGTCATTGCGCCTGATCTCCATTTCCGGCAGCCGGCACCGGCACGCTCGCAGGCGGCGCTACGCGCGCCACGAAGGTTGCCAGCGCTCCCAAAGCCATCGCAATCATGACGCCGCCGAGCAACCAATCTCGTACTGTGCGCGGACTAGTCGGCCCAGCCGGCGGTCCCGGCCAAGCCGACGGAGCCCCGGCGCGTTTGGCGGCCTTGGCCTTCTCAGCTGCCCGCCGCCGCGCCTCGTCGAGCGAGGTGATGTTTGGATCGCTCTGCCCGTTACCTTTGCTCATTCGGCGGCCTCCGGTGACTTCTGCCGCGCCGCCGCCGGGATGACGCTCCCGCCACTGGGAACCTTGATGATTTCCAGCGCCGTCTTCGGCCCGCGCGCCACCTGCGC
The DNA here is from genome assembly GCA_031369245.1 of Hyphomicrobium sp. Taxonomy (GTDB): domain Bacteria; phylum Pseudomonadota; class Alphaproteobacteria; order Rhizobiales; family Hyphomicrobiaceae; genus Hyphomicrobium_B. Next base: position 3,384 of record JANMOL010000338.1, read on the forward strand.
CGAGATCGACTGGCGCTTGACGCCTTCACGATGGCGCAGCGTCAAGACAATCGCGCCGATCATCGCCACCAGCAGGATCATGCCCGCGCCCTGGAAGAAGTAGACGTACTTTGTATACAGGATCTGACCGAGCGCCTGGGTATTCGACACACTCGACGAGACGGCAGCGGCGGCAACTTTGCCCGGCGCGAACGTCAACCCGCGGAACGCAAACAGGGCGATCAATTCTGCCAGAACGATGCCGCCGACGAGCGCACCGACCGGCGCATTCTTGATGAAGCCGGCTTTTAACTCCGCAAAATCGACGTCCAGCATCATGACGACAAACAAGAACAGCACGGCCACCGCGCCGACGTAGACCACGATCAGCAGCATCGCCAGAAATTCAGCGTCGAGCAGCACGAACAATCCCGCCGCGTTGAAGAACGTCAGGATCAAGAACAGCACCGCGTGGACGGGATTTTTCGCGAGCACGACCATTGCGCCCGCGGCCACCGCCAGCACGCTAAAGAGATAAAAAAACAATGCCGATGCCATTCATTATCCTCTTATTCCCTCGCCCCGTTTTCATAACGGGGAGAGGGTTAGAGTGAGGGGCTGCATCCAAACCAGTGCTTGCCGCTGCCCCTCACCCCAGCCCTGTCCCCATACCGCCCTAAAGGAGGGCGCTATAGGGAGAGGGTGTTACCTGTACTTCGCATCCAGCGCGATGTTCTTTGCAATTTCCCGTTCCCAGCGATCGCCGTTCGCTAGTAGCCGGTCCTTGTCGTAGAACAATTCCTCGCGCGTCTCGGTTGCGAATTCAAAATTCGGGCCCTCGACGATGGCGTCCACCGGGCACGCCTCCTGACATAACCCGCAATAAATGCATTTGGTCATGTCGATGTCGTAGCGTGTCGTGCGGCGCGTGCCATCGTTGCGGCGCGGACCAGCTTCAATGGTGATGGCCTGCGCCGGGCAGATGGCTTCGCACAGCTTGCAGGCGATGCAGCGCTCTTCGCCGTTGGGATAGCGGCGCAGGACGTGCTCGCCCCGGAAGCGCGGCGACAGCGGGCCTTTTTCATAAGGGTAGTTCAGCGTCTTCTTTGGTGAAAAGAAATAGCGCATCGACAGGAAGAACGCGGAGACGAACTCCGCGAGGAACAGCGATTTGATGCCGCGGGTGATGTTCATGGCGCCTTCTTTCATGGGGCGAGGCCTCCAAAATGCAGCACGCTCGCGGTCAGCACGACCATGACGAGCGACAGCGGCAGGAACACTTTCCAGCCAAGCCGCATCAGCTGATCATAGCGGTAGCGCGGCACGAACGCCTTGACCATCGCGAACATGAAAAACACCAGCACGCACTTTCCGGCAAACCAGAAAATACCGGGCACTGCCGTCAACGGCCACACGTCGAGCGGCGGCAACCAGCCGCCAAGAAACAAAATTGTCGTCATCGCGCACATCGTGGTGATCGCGACGTATTCGCCGAGCATGAACAGCAAATACGGTGTCGATGAATATTCGACCATGAAGCCCGCGACCAGCTCGCTCTCGGCTTCCGGCAGATCGAACGGCGGGCGATTGGTCTCGGCCAGCGCTGAGATAAAAAACACCACGAACATCGGAAATAGCGCCAGCCAATGCCAGTCGAGCAGTGATGATCCCAGCCCCAGATGCGTGCCGATACCGGTTTTCTGCGCGTTGACGATCGCCGTCATGTTGAGCGAGCCAACGCACAGCAGCACACAAATGATCACGAAGCCGATCGAGACTTCATACGACACCATTTGCGCGGCCGAGCGCAGCGAGCCCATGAACGGATACTTCGAGTTCGACGCCCATCCGCCCATGATGACGCCGTAAACACCGAGTGACGAGATTGCCAGCACGTACAAGATGCCGACGTTCAAATCCGAGATCACCCACTTGCCCCAGCTGTTTTCGCTGACCGGGATCACGGCCCAGGCCGCCAGCGCACACGTGGCGGTCGCCAGCGGCGCCAGCAGAAACACGATTTTGTCAGCGCCGGCCGGGATCAGCGGCTCTTTCAATGCAAACTTGATCAAATCGGCGAACGATTGCAGCAGTCCGAACGGCCCGACCACGTTGGGCCCGCGCCGCAGCTGCACTGCTGCCCACACCTTGCGGTCCATCAGCAGCAAAAACGCGATGATCAGCAGCAGCCCGAGCAGCAGCAAAAACGAAAAGCCAACCAGCGCGAGAATGGTGCCGGCCGGTCCGCTCAGAAACTGGGAGATTGCCTCGATCATATCCAGCCTTACTCCGCCGCGCTGAGTTTGTGGTCATGGGCCGACCGCAGCTGGCTCATACCGGCCATCACAGCGGACGCGCGCGCAACCGGGTTGGTCAGATAGAAATCGGCAATCGCGGGTGCGAACGGTTCGCTCGACGTTACGCCTGACAATTTGGCCAGCGTCTCGAGCCCCATCACGCTGCGCGTTTCAACAGTATCGAGGGTTGCCAGCTGCGGCGCGCTTTTGTACATCGCGGCCCGCAGAGCGCTCAGTGTATCGAACGGCAGCGTTGCGCCTGCGCGCTCTGACAGCGCCCGGATAATCGTCCAGTCTTCCCTGGCGTCACCCGGCGCGAACGCGGCCTTGAGGGTTTGCTGGGCGCGGCCTTCGGTGTTGACGTAGGTCACGCTCTTTTCGGTGTAGGCGGCGCCTGGCAAAATCACGTCGGCGCGCTGTGCGCCGTGATCGCCGTGGCTACCTTGGTAGATCACGAATGCCGATCCGAGCTTGGACACGTCACACTCATCGGCGCCAAGCAGATAGACGACATCCAGGCCACCGCTGAGCATGGCCGCGGCATCCTTCGCGCCCTTGCCCGGCACAAACCCGAGGTCGAGCCCTGCGACGCGGGCGGCCGCTGTATGCAGTACGTTGAAGCCGTTCCACGTCACATCTTTGCCCGCATTGGTCTCGATCGCGATCCGCGCCGCCGCAGCCAGAATGGCAAGGCCATCTTCGCGCGCGAACGCGCCCTGCCCGACAATCACCATGGGGTGCTTTGCTGCCCCGAGCACATCGGCAAACGGGTGCTTGCCGTTTGCGATTGCCGCCAGCGTATCTGGCCCAGCACCGAGATACGTCGCGGGGTAGGTCAGATCGGCTTTCGCCCCCACCACACCAACGATGAGGCCGCCCGCCCGCCAGCGCTTGCGGATCCGCGCGTTCAGCACCGGGGCTTCCAGCCGCGGGTTTGATCCGATGATCAGGATGGCGTCGGCCTGCTCGATGCCGTCGATCGACGAATTGAACACGTAGCCGCCGCGGCCGAGTTTCGGATCGAGCTTGTCGCCCGCTTGGCGGCAATCGATTGTCTTCGAGCCGAGCCGGGCGAATAGGTCCTTCAGCGCGAACATCTCTTCGGCGCCCGCGAGATCACCGGCGATGGCCCCGATCCGGTCAGGGGCGGCCGACTTTAATTTTTCGCCCGCAAGCGCCAGCGCTTCGGCCCAGGTCGCTGGCTCCAAACGGCCGTTCCGGCGAATGTAGGGCTGATCAAGCCGCTGCGTTTTCAAGCCGTCCGCAACGTGGCGTGTCTTGTCGGAAATCCATTCTTCATTCACCGCGTCATTGTTGCGCGGCAGGATGCGCATGACGGTGCCGCCGCGCGTATCGACGCGAATGGCGGAGCCGACAGCGTCCATCACGTCAATCGATTCCGTGCCGGTCATCTCCCAGGGCCGCGCGTTGAACGCCCACGGCCGGTGTGTCAGCGCGCCGACCGGGCACAGGTCAACGACGTTAGCGCTCATCTCCGACAAAATGCCATTTTCGAGAAAGGTCGTGATCTCGGCATCTTCGCCGCGCGAAATCAAACCCAATTCCTCGACGCCTGCGACTTCCGTCATATAGCGCACGCAGCGCGTGCAATGGATGCAGCGCGTCATCATCGTTTTGATCAGCGGCCCGATGTGCTTTTCTTCGACCGCGCGCTTGTTTTCCTGATAACGCGATCCGCCAATGCCAAAGGCCATCGCTTGGTCTTGCAGGTCGCATTCGCCGCCCTGGTCGCAGATCGGGCAATCGAGCGGATGATTGATCAGCAAAAATTCCATCACGCCCTCACGCGCCTTTTTGACGAGCGCGGTGTTGGTCGAGACAATTTTAGGCGAGCCGTCGCGGTTCGGCGGCAAATCATTAACCGTCATGGCGCACGACGCGATCGGTTTCGGCGAGCCTTGCACTTCGACCAGGCACATGCGGCAGTTGCCGGCAATCGACAGCCGTTCGTGATAGCAAAAGCGCGGGATTTCCGAGCCAACGGCCTCGCACGCATGCATCAGCGTGGTGCCGTCCTCGACCTCGATTGCGTGTCCGTCGATGATCAATTGCTTTGGCATGCCTACTCCGCCGCCTCCCGCGCGTGCCTATTCTTATAGGCATCAATGCGCGCTTCGATGACAGGGCCGGAAGTTCTTGATCAAGCCCTGTACCGGCCAGGCGGCTGCATCGCCCAGCGCGCAGATCGTGTGACCCTCGACCTGCTTGGTGACTTCAAACAGCATGTCGATTTCGCGCTTTTCAGCTTCGCCGCGCTCCATCCGTTCCAGCACGCGCCACATCCAGCCGGTGCCCTCGCGGCACGGCGTGCACTGTCCGCAGCTCTCGTGCTTATAGAAATAAGCGATGCGGCGGATCGCGGCGATGATGTCGGTCGACTTGTCCATGACGATCACAGCCGCCGTGCCCAGCCCCGAGCCGAGTTTACCGAGCGCATCGAAATCCATGGTCACATCGGTCGCCTGCTCAGCCGTGATACAGCGCACGCTGCTGCCACCTGGAATAACGGCGAGCAGATTATCCCATCCGCCGGTCACGCCGCCGCAGTGCTTCTCGATCAGCTCCCGC
>JANMOL010000341.1:0-2179 GCA_031369245.1 Hyphomicrobium sp.
CGTCAAGGTCGTCAACGGCGCAACCCACGTGGCGCGCCCATCTTACGACCGCTCGATCGAGAAATCCTTGAAGAGCTACTTTGACGATTTCCACACCGTCAGAATGGAAAATTTCCGCCTGTCCGACGCCGAGATCAACAACTACGGGCAAGGCTCGATCATCGTGCAGCCGACGGGGGCGCGGACCGCATGAGCCAGACTTCTCCAGGAACAATGATCAACGGCATTGCGATCGACGACACCTTCGCCGAAGCCTTCGGCATGAGCGGCACCGGCGTCATCATCACCGCCGATACCATGAAGTGGGCACGGATCGCTGCCGTCACCGCCAGCGGCTTTGGCACATCCGTCATCGGCTGCGGAGCGGAATGCGGCATCGATCGTGAATTGTCACCCGATGAGACACCCGATGGCCGCCCCGGCGTGCGCGTGCTGATGTTTGGCTTTACGCCGGATGCGCTGATCCCGCAGGTCAAGAACCGGATCGGCCAGTGCGTGCTGACGAGCCCTGGCTCAGCCTGCTTTGCGGGTGTTGATGCTGAGATGAAAATCGGCCTCGGCAAAGCCCCGCGCTTTTTCGGCGACGGCTTCCAGACCGCCAAAAAGCTCGGCGATAGCCGCTACTGGCGCGTACCGGTCATGGATGGCGAGTTCGTCATCGAAGAGACAACGGGCGTCACCACGGACGCCGTGGGCGGCGGCAACTTGCTGATCGTTGGGACCGATCGCGCGGGCCTGCTCGAAACCACCGAAGCCGCGGTCGATGCGATCGCCAAGATCAACGATGTCATCACGCCGTTCCCGGGCGGGATCGTGCGCTCGGGATCGAAAGTCGGCACCAAATACAAGGGCATGTTTGCCTCAACCAACGATGCGTATTGCCCAACGCTGCGCGGCGCGACCAAGAGCGAGCTCGAAGTTGGCACGCTCGCCGTACTCGAGATTGTCATCGACGGGCTGACCTCGAAAGCGGTTGCGGACGCCATGCGCGCCGGTTTGAAAGCCGTGACCGAACTCGGCACCCGCCGGGGTGTGACACGCGTTACCGCCGGCAACTACGGCGGCAAGCTCGGCCAGCACCATTATCACCTGAAGGATCTCATCGGATGAGCGGCTTCACGTTCCGTCTCAAGGCGCCCGCGTCCGAGCGGCTCGATGTGTCAGCGTTAGCGCCCGCAACGCTCGCAGCACTGTCAGGCCATGAGATTGCAGCGCTCAAAGTCGGCATGGGCCGCCATGCCCTGACCGTTGGCGACGCCTTCGAAATCGCCGGCACAGCCGGGGATACGGTCACCATCGAAGGCAGTGGCGCAGCGCTCGATTTCGCCGGCAGCGGGCTTGCACACGGCACCGTCCGCATCATCGGCGATGCTGGCGCGTATGCTGGCCGCAAGCTAACCGGCGGCACGCTCGAAATCCACGGCAATGCGGGAAACTATCTGGCCTCGGGCATGACCGGCGGCCTGATCCGCGTGACGGGCAACGCGGGCGACAACCTCGGTGGCATCTTGACCGGTGACCGGTTCGGCATGGCCGGCGGAACGGTGGTCGTTGGCGGCAATATCGGCGCACGCGCGGGCGATAAGATGCGGCGGGGCACGGTGGTGGTGCATGGCCAGACCGGCGAAGGCGCCGGAACCCGCATGATCGGCGGCACCATCTGGGCCGAGGGCGGCTTTGGGGCGGCGCCGGGCTATATGATGCGGCGCGGCACCCTGATCGGCTCGAAGGTCGAGCGTCTGCTGCCGACGTTTGCTGATTGCGGTAAACACGACCTCGTGATCGTGCGGATCCTCAATCGTCATCTCAAAGTCATGTTGGGTGACCTTGCGCCAAAGCCTATGCCACTGTTTGTGCAGCGCATTGCGGGCGACATGGCGACCATCGGCAAGGGCGAAATCCTGCTGCCGGCCTGAACCCGCTGGGGTTAATCCGGCCAAACCTGAATAAATCTGCCCGCAACTTATCCCCGTAGCCGTCAGGCAAGGTAGCGTTGCCATTGCCTTTTGAAACGTAAACTGAAGGCTGCTCGTAAAGTCTCACGCAAGAACATTCCGTGCCGGGCGGCGGGTCGCACCGGTCAGACAGATACAGGGATAGGTCAGACAATGCTCGCAATTATCCTCTCGGCCTGCATGGCCAACGATCCAAACGTCTGCAAGGATTACAAAATTCCGCT
>JANMOL010000344.1:0-2206 GCA_031369245.1 Hyphomicrobium sp.
TGCCATCAAGGGAGCCAACGTCATCGTGCTCGGCATGACTTTTAAAGAAAACTGCCGCGACATCCGCAACAGCAAGGTGATCGACGTGGTGCGCGAGTTCGAGAGCTACGGCTGCACGGTGCACGCCCACGACCCGATCGCCGACAGCGGGGAATGCCAGCACGAATACGGCATTGCTCTGACGCCGTGGGACAAACTGCCCAAGGCCGAGGCCATCGTGGCGGCTGTCTCGCATCAAGACTATCTCGACATGGGCATCGCCAAGCTCACGCAAAAACTAAAGCCGTCGGGCATTTTTGCCGACGTGAAATGCGCTTATGATCCGGCCAGCGTGACGGCGGCCGGGGCTATACTTTGGCGGCTCTGAATGCGGGCCCGCAGAACATCGCCTTAAGCCAACTCTGGATCTGATCGCGAAAGAGACACCCCGGCATGTGCGGCTTCGCCGGTTTTATCGGACCCCCAGGCCAGCACGCTGCGCTCGAACGCAGCGCCTCCAACATGATCCGAGCCATCGCCCATCGCGGGCCGGATTCCAGCGGATTGTGGAGTGACGAGAGCGCTGGCGTATCGATTGGCCATTGCCGCCTGGCGATCGTCGATCTATCGCCCGCCGGCCAGCAGCCGATGCTGTCGGCGTCGGGCCGGTTTGTGATCGCCTTCAACGGCGAGATCTACAATCACGCCGAGCTGAGAGCCGAGCTTAAGCGTTTGAATCGAGCGCCCGCCTGGCGCGGCACATCCGACACGGAAGTCTTACTGGCTGCGATCGAAGCACTCGGCGTGAGCGCCGCGCTCAAGCGCGCGACCGGCATGTTTGCCTTCGCTTTGTGGGATCGCGAAACCCGCAGCCTGACACTCGCCCGCGACCGGCTTGGCGAAAAGCCGCTGTACTACGGCTGGAGCGGCCGCTCGTTCCTGTTTGGATCGGACGTCGCGGCCCTGCGCTGTCATGCCGATTGGCAGGGCGAGATCGACCGGGACGCGCTGTGTCTGTTGCTGCGTCACAACTGCATTCCCGCGCCGCATTCGATCTATCGCGGCATTTCAAAACTGCTGCCGGGATCCATTCTCGTGCTGTCGCCAATGGCCCGCGAGCCGGTCATCACCCGCTATTGGGATGCCCAGGCGGCGGCGAGCCGCGGTATGCAGAGCCCGTTCAACGGTTCAGCTGACGACGCCTCAACGGAGCTCGAACGGCTGCTTTCACAATCAATCGGGCGGCAGATGCTGGCCGATGTTCCGGTCGGCGCATTCTTGTCAGGCGGCATCGATTCCTCAGCCATCGTCGCGCTGATGCAGGCGCAAAGTTCGCGTCCGGTCAAATCCTTCACGATCGGGTTCGAAACCAAGGGCTACAACGAGGCCGAACACGCCAAGGCCGTCGCGCGCCATCTCGGCACCGACCACACCGAACTCTATATCAGCGAGCGTGATGCGCTCGGCGTTGTTCCGCAGCTACCGGCGATCTACGCCGAGCCGTTTTCGGATTCCTCGCAAATCCCGACGTTTCTCGTCAGCCAGCTGGCGCGCCGCAGCGTCACGGTTTCGTTGTCGGGTGATGGCGGTGACGAATTGTTCTCGGGCTATAACCGCTACGATCTCGCGGCCCGGGTTTGGCCGCGTCTGTCGCGCGTGCCGCTGCCATTGCGGCAACTCTCCGGCCGCGCCCTCAAAGCAGTCAACAGTGCAACCTGGGACAGGCTCGCGCGCGGTCCGAGCGCGCTTGCGCCGCGCATGTTTGGAGGCGGGCGCGCCGGTGATCGCATCCACAAGGCTGCTGATATTTTGGCCGAAGCGGACAGCGACGCGGCCTACCGGCTCTTGATCTCGCACTGGCGCGAGCCTGCACGTCTTGTTCTCGGCGCCAAAGAGCCAGCATTCAGCGATAGCGCGCCTGCCGGCAGCTGCACGGTCCGGCGGATGATGTATGCCGACCTCACTGGCTACTTGCCCAACGACATCTTGACCAAGGTCGATCGCGCGTCGATGGCCGTCAGCCTCGAAGCGCGCGTGCCGATGCTCGATCACGCCCTCGTTGAATTTGCCTTGAGCCTGCCGATGAGCATACTGCGCCGTGACAGCCAGTCGAAATGGCCATTGCGCCAAGTGCTCGCGCGCTATGTGCCGCGCACGCTGTTCGAGCGGCCCAAGATGGGTTTTGGCGTGCCGCTCGACAGCTGGCTCAGAGGCCCGCTGAAGGATT
>JANMOL010000347.1:0-2047 GCA_031369245.1 Hyphomicrobium sp.
CCGGGAGCGGGGTACCGCCCCGAGGCGGCCGAGATGCATCCGCCACTGACGATGGCGGGGATTTCGTTGATTTCGGAAAACAGCCGCGCAACGAACAGGGACGCCGGATCGCGATATAAACTTTCAGCCGTCCCCAATTGCAAAATGCGACCGTCGCGCAACACCGCGATGCGATCAGCCAGCCGCATCGCCTCCTCGGAATGATGCGTCACGATCAGCGATGTCGCGCGCGTCTCGCGCAGCAGGGCGAGCGTTTCCTCCTGCATGGTATCGCGGAGTTGCACGTCAAGCCCGGAGAACGGTTCATCCATGAGCATGACGGCTGGACGCGGAACGATGGCGCGGGCCAGCGCCACGCGCTGCTGCTGCCCGCCCGACAGCACGGACGGATAGGCGCTGGCATAGGCCGACAACCCGACGCGCTCGAGAATAGCGCCGGCCGCCCGGTTGCTCTCCGGTTTAGCCAGCGCCTTCAATCCGAAGGCAACGTTGTCGAGGATGGTCAAATGCGGGAACAGTGCGAAGTCCTGAAACATCAGCCCGACGTTGCGCTTTTCGGGCTTAACGAAGCGGTTCGGCCCGGCGACCTCGAGGTCGTTGATCAAGACCCGGCCCGAGGTCGGCCGTTCGATGCCCGAGACAACGCGCAACAATGTGGTCTTGCCGCAGCCGGACGGGCCAAGCAGGCAGACAATTTCGCCCGGCGCGACGGCCAGATCAACGCCGGTCAACGCCCCGCGCTCGCCGTAAAAGCGCGTGACGTTTTCGAGTCTGAGGCTGGCAGCAAAGGTTGCGCCGGCGCGGCCGCGGCTGAACGGCGGCAGAACCGCCGCCGGTTCCGGCTCAGTCGCGTTGGCAAACCAGTCTTTGAAGGACACGCGGCACCCACAGAATCGCGCCGCAGCGTGGCTTAAGAACCAGCGCCCGGCTCGTCCGCCATACCGGCCTCGTCTTCTTCATGCAAGGGGAGGTCGGCCTGCGGATCTTCATCCTCATCGCCGTCGTCGGTCAGCGGCAGCTCATCAGGCATCAAGGCCGCGACGTCGGTCGGCTCGGGCACGCTAAATCCAGGCGGCAGATTGCTGTCGAGCAAGCCCGCCGCTTTGAGATCGGCGAGACCCGGAAGATCCTTAATGGCGTCAAGGCCGAAGTGCGCGAGGAACAATTCTGTCGTGCCATACGTCAGCGGCCGGCCAGGAGCTCGGCGGCGGCCGCGCGGGCGGATCCAACCGGTCTCCATCAGCACATCAAGCGTGCCGGGCGAGGTCGACACACCGCGGATGTCTTCGATCTCAGCGCGCGTCACCGGCTGGTGGTAGGCGATGATGGCCAGCGTCTCGAGCGCTGCCTTGGACAGCTTGCGCTCCTCTTTCTGCTGGCGCTCGAGCAGATAGGATAAATCGTCCGAGGTGCGAAACAGCCATTTACCGGCGACGCGGTGCAGCGTCACGCCGCGCTCGCGGTAGTCGTTTTGGAGTTCCATCAATAGGGCGTCGACATCGTCACCGTCTTCGAGGTTGCGGGCCAGCGCGTTGGCGTCGAGCGGTTCGGATGCCGCAAACAGCATGGCTTCGAGGCGGCGGATTTTCTCACGGCGCGCGCGCGCCGTGAGATGATCGACGGCGGCCTCGGGGTCGGCATACGACGGCGCGCCCGCTGACGGCGTCGCGCCATCATCGTGCATCCCGGACGCAGGTTCGTCCCTGTCGCGCGTATTGTCGGCCACAAGCGTTAATCTCGGCGGAACCATCGGCTTCTCTTAGCTCCCCATTATAGCGGCGAATACGGCAACTCAACCCACCCGTTGCCAATCGGCCCCCGGCTCGCGCCGGCGCATGTAAATCGGCGCAAACGGCGCGTCCTGGCGCAATTCGACCAGGCCCTCGCGCGCCATCTCCAGTGTTGCCCCAAACGAACTGGCGATCGCAGTCCGCTGTTCCTCGCCTTTCGGCATGTATTGCTCAATGAAGAGATCGAGCTGGGCCCAGTCGCCCGCGGTCGCACCGATGAGTTTCTCGAGCCGCAGGCGCGCATCCTTGATTGACCA
>JANMOL010000507.1:0-1873 GCA_031369245.1 Hyphomicrobium sp.
ATCACCGAGGAAGGCCAGACAGGCCATAAATCCTACATCCTCCAGAACGGCTGGGCTCAAACCTATAAGGTCATGCCGGATGGCGGGCGGCAGATCATAGGTTTTCCGATCCCCGGCGACTGCGTCGGCCTGCGCAGTGCCTTGCTTTTGACGGCGGACCATTCCTTTTCTGCAGTGACCGATGCCATTGTCAGCCCAGTTCCAGCCAAGCTTTTTCTTGGGCTATTAAACGACCACCCCCGTCTCGGAGCGGCGTTCTTGTGGGCCGCCTCTAGGGATGAGGCGATGGTCGTTGAGCATCTCGTCAACATTGGCCGCAGAAATGCGCTCGAACGCACGGCACACTTTTTCATGGAACTTGCCGAACGGCTGATGCTTGTCGGATTGGCAACCGAGACTGAGTTCAAATGCCCGCTCAATCAGTACGTGATCGCCGACGCCCTGGGGCTGAGCGCTATTCACGTCAACCGGGTTCTGCGTGAGCTGCGAGAGCGCAACTTGCTCACCGTTCAAACGGGCAAGGTCATCATCCACGATGTCGTGGCACTCAAAGAATTGGCTGGATACCGCAGCGTCAACGGCCGCAGCATCCGTTAAAACCGCCCATGAAGTTAGTCGTCTGCTGATCAGCCAGCGTGCACAGCTGGCCGCTTAAGCCAGCCCATGCGCGTTGCCCCGCGTGCTGGCATGCGCGTCGCGGCCGCGCATCACAAAAAGTTTCGCTGTGCAGAACTGCGGCGGCCATTTCGTCGCATCAAATATTCCTGTACTTCTAGTCTTGCGCATTACTGAAAAATTCGAAGTCAAGCGTCCGCATGAGCAGTCATGCGCGGATGAATACAGATCATTTGGCTCTTTTTGGCGAGAAAGGAAGACTAGATGTCAGACGATGTTTTGGGCAAGCTCAAAGGCTTATGCGATGAGGTTCGCGCCCGCATTGAAGCGACGCCCGACTACAAGACGCTGATGGCTGTTGAGCGGGCCATGGGTGAAGTGAAAGCCCTGATCCCGGCCGCAATAGCTGCCGAAGTCCCTGGCGAAATCCCGGTTGTTGGGTCGGTGGCGGAGGCTGCTCCGGCTGAGGACGTTGTTCTGGAGACCGTGGCGGAGGTCGCGGCCGAGTCTTCGGCGGACACGGTCGCGGTTAGCGAGGACGCCGCCGAAGCGGCGGCAGAGGAACCGGCAGCCGACGTGTTGGCCAAGGCGACGGATACAGCTGCCGAGCCAGCGCCAGATCCAGTGCCAGATTCAACGCCAGATTCAACGTCAGAATCAACGTCAGAGTCCGCTGCCGAGGCCGCACCCGCTGCTGAGACGGCGGCCGGGGAACCTGCCACCGACACGACCGCTGAAGCAACAGCCGAGGCTGCTCCTGAGCCCACAACTGAGCCCACAACTGAGATAGCGCCGATCGAAATTCCAGCTGAAGATCGCGCGCTTGTTGCAGAACTGGTGGCGGCCCAAGACGCGCTACCCGCCGCCAGCACGTCACCGCAGACCTAGCCGATGAGCGCCGATCCGTGCCGAACCATCGACAGCGATTTCGGGAAGCCCTGGTCCACGCCGGGGCTTTTCGGGTGCCTGCGATTTTATTGACGCTTGCGCAGCACGGCGTAAGCCGAATAGCCCCTCGGGGTTTCTTCAAAGGACAGCGCCAGGTTGTGCCGCACGGCCATCTCGCGAGCGATGCGTTCGAGATCGTCGCGCGGGGTGACGTTGTAGTGCGCAAGCCAGCGCCGCAAGGCCCACTTTGCGGCCGGCGCCATGCGGCCCATCGTGCCAAAATCGACAATATGCAGCGCGCCGGTGGGGCTAAGCGATTGCACCGCGCGTTCGATGACCGCTGGCCAGCCGGGGATCATCGACACGGCAT
>JANMOL010000366.1:0-3274 GCA_031369245.1 Hyphomicrobium sp.
CCATCGCGGCGATCCCGACGGCGGGCGCGGCTTTTTTCAAGCGACCATGAGTGAATGCGCAGCACTGATGCAGGCTATTGTCGCGTGTCCCAAGCCGGTGATCGCCGTCGTGCAGGGCATGGCGACGGCGGCTGGATGCCAGCTCGTTGCAACCTGTGATTTGGCGATTGCGGCCGAGACGGCCGCGTTCGCGACGCCGGGCGTCAATATCGGGCTGTTCTGTTCAACCCCGATGGTCGCGCTGTCGCGCAACGTGCCGCGCAAGCAGGCGATGGAAATGCTGCTGCTCGGCGACGCCCTCCCAGCTGCCAAGGCTGAACAGTTCGGGCTGATCAATCGCGCCGTCGCTGCCGGCCAAGTGATGCCGGTGGCCCTTGATTTTGCACGCCGGATCGCGGCCAAATCCAAGGCCACCGTTGCCATCGGTAAGCAGGCCTTCTACCGGCAGATCGAGCAGCCGTTGAGCACGGCTTACGACTATGCGGCCGGCGTAATGGTTGAGAATATGATGATCGCAGACGCCGGCGAAGGCATATGCGCGTTCATCGAAAAGCGCGATCCGCAGTGGCAGGACTGACGGTCTGTGGAGCAGGCTTGATGACGATCGACGGGCTGAGTGACACGGCCATAGCAGCGATCTTAGCGCGTGTTCGCAGCATTGCGATCGTGGGCGCCAGCAACAATCCCGAACGGCCAAGCTACGGCGTGATGAAATTTCTGATGGCGCGCGGTTATACCGTTTATCCCGTCAACCCGGGGCTAGCGGGTCAAGACGTGCTCGGACGCCGTGTCTATGCTCAGCTGACCGATGTGCCAGTCCGCGTCGACATGGTCGACATCTTCCGCAATTCGGAGGCGGCGCTCAGCGTGGTGCAGGATGCGATCGCCGCCAAAGATAAGCTTGGTATTTCGGTCGTGTGGATGCAGCTCGGCGTGATCCATCAGGCGGCCGCGGATGCCGCCCGAGCGGCAGGTTTAGCGGCCGTTATGGACCGCTGTCCGGCGATCGAGCTGCACCGGCTCGATCGAACGTAAACAGCAGCAACGCGACGATCAACGCTGCCGCCATCAATCCCCACCACGGTTCGGAGCGGGCTGAATCCGCTGCCCAGAACACCAGCAGTACATTGGCAAAGCCGATCAGCCGGACGACGGCCGTATGGCTGTGAAACCTGTGCGCGGCGCGCTGATAGAAATGCGTCTTGTGCGGCTCCCAGAAACTCTCGCCGCGAGCCGCGCGCATGATCAGGGTCAGCGTGGCATCGGCCAGGACGTACGCTGGCAAAATCAACGCCGCCGCCCAGAAGCCCTTGACCGCCAGATCGATCATCAGCACGCCCATGAGAAACCCGAGCGGCACGCTGCCAACATCACCCAAAAACACCAGCGCTTTTTCGCGCAAATTCCACAGCAGGAAGCCAGCACTGGCGCCGAGCACGGATGCGGCCAGTGGTTCATGGTTGAGCGCCTGCGCGCCCGTCGTGCCAATCAACAGATAACCGGCTGCAATCGCGACCGTCTCGACGCCTGCGAGGCCGTTGATGCCATCCATAAAATTGTAAAGGTTCATCATCCACGTCAGCGCCAAGATAGCCAAGGCGGCATCCAGCCAGCCAGGCAGCAGTCCTTGAAACACGCGCGCGCCGGCCGGCAGCGTCAGCACGGCGAGGGCTGCGACCGCAACATGGACCGGCAGGCGCACTGCGGCTGGCAACGGCGCGATATCGTCCCGCCACGACAGCGCGGCCAGAATGGCGAGACCGGCCACGACCTTGGTGTCCAGTCCGGCGATTGGGGTTAACGCCGAGGCAGCGAACAGCGCTGACAGCAGGAGCGGCAGGCCGCCGCCTTTTGGAATTACTCCCTGGTGCATCGTGCGGTGGTTTTCGGTCGCGACCGCGCCTTGCCGCCGCAACCACGGGATCGCCGCGCGCGTCATCAGCGCCGACGCTGCAAAAGCCAGACAAGCGGTGAGAATGAGCGCCACGGCGGGTGGTCCAGATCAGGCCGGATCGAGAGGAGCATTAAGCGATAGCAGACCGATTATCGATCCGCCATGTCTTCAAATCAGCGGCCGCCGTTCGGCCCGCCGCCACTTGCGCGAGGACTTGGCAAAACCCATTTATCGAACAGCGACGGGTTTGCGCTCAAGGCCGGCCTTGAAGGCGTCCCATTTCAGGGCCTCAGTCCTTGGGGTCTTAGTCTTCACTGCTTCAGTCTTTCGGGCCTCAGTGATCTGCATAAGGCGATTGGCTCTATACATCATCAGGACTTTGCATCAGGCAATCCTCAAGCCCGCTCAATCTTTGATTTTCTGCCAAGAATAAGGCATATGCCTCGGGCCGTTTCCGGAGTTACAATGCGCATGGGTCGCTTGAAATCGGTCAGATTACCAGATGAGTGGTCGGTGGAAACCGTTCTCCCCATCGAATTCCAGGGTCGCGAGCTGGTGCTCGAGGCACACGCTTATCAGGGTGATGGCTCTGAGGAGCAGGCGCTCGTGCTGGTGCATCGCGGCAAGCAGGCGGGTCAGTCCGCTGTGCCGGTCGTGCGGATCCACTCGGGCTGCGTGACGGGTGATATATTTCATTCGTTGCGCTGCGATTGCTATCAGCAACTCCAGGCTGCGTTGAAGGTCATCACCGAGGTGCCGCTCGGCGTCATCGTCTACGTGCCCTATCACGAAGGGCGTGGCATCGGCTTGTTCAAGAAGATCCAAGCGTATGCCTTGCAGGATCAGGGATTCGATACGATCGAAGCCAATCTTGAGGTCGGCGCGCCGATCGACAGCCGCGACTATGATTTGGCGGCGCGCGTGCTGCGCGATCTCGGGATGAACGAGATCAAGCTGCTGTCAAACAATCCGGCCAAGGAGCAGGCCCTCAAGGCGCTCGGTATCCGGATCGCCGAACGGCTGCCGATCGTGATCGAGCCCAACCGCTTCAACAAAAAGTCTCTCGAGACCAAGCGGGCCCGCATGGCGCACAAGATCTGAATTGTTTTTTTATTGAGCTTTGAGAAACCGCGGGCGATCAGTCCGCGGTTTCTTGCGGTTCAGTGGTCTTTGGCACGGTAAATCCGCCCTCGGCGACAAGCCGCGCGAACAGACCGCCGCCCTCGGCAAGGGTCGCGAACGTGCCGCGCTCGACGATGCGGCCGTGGTCAAGCACCAAAATCTGATCGGCGTTGGCAACCGTCGAGAGACGATGGGCAATCACAAATGTCGTCCGGCCCTCGCGCAACGTATCGAGCGCGCGTTTGATTTTGGCTTCGG